>JBGTFN010000034.1:0-5840 GCA_041747275.1 Gemmatimonadaceae bacterium
GCCTCGGCGGTGCAGCCCGTCCGTGCGGCCAGTTCGCCGATGGTCAGGCGGTCTGCGCGCGCACTAGCCGACCTTTCGACTGAGATCATCAGGACTCCTTGACCTTGTAGTTACTACAAGGTGTACTGTGCCTCCAAGCACGGCAAGCGTCGGCGACCGTCGCCCTTCGCGACCGACAGCAGCAGCGGACCGAACAATGAGCGCATCCTGTGCAGCACCGGACTGTGCGAGCGGCGACGCAACCTCGCCGCGCTACCGACGCATCTTGTGGGTGGCGCTGGCGGTAAACGCCCTCATGTTCGGCGTGGAGATCGTGGGCGGAGCCACCGCCGGCTCCTCGGCGCTACAGGCCGATGCGCTCGACTTTCTCGGCGACGCCGCGAACTACAGCATCAGCCTTTTCGTGTTGTCTGCGGCGCTTGCCGTCCGCGCCCGGGCCTCGCTTATCAAGGGCGCCACGATGGCGGCCTTCGGATGCTGGGTCGTGGGCCATGCGCTCTACCAGGCCACCACCGGCGAGGTGCCAGAACCGGTGGTGATGGGTGTTGTCGGCATTCTGGCCCTCGTGTCGAACGTTTTCGTTGCGTTGCTGCTCTTTAGTTTCCGCTCGGGCGACTCGAACATGCGCTCCGTGTGGATCTGTTCGCGCAATGACGCCCTCGGCAACATCGCGGTCGTTGCGGCGGCCACCGGCGTGTTCACGATGCAGCAGGCGTGGCCCGACATCGTCGTGGCGCTGATCATGGGCGTGCTTGCGCTCTCTGGCGCGTGGCAGATCCTGCGACATGCGAGGCAGGACCTCGCGACCAGTCGATTGTTGTCCGGGACACCGGCCGCGGCATCGCCTGATGCCGCCGTACACCCCCCGTTCGGCAACCTCGAGTCGATGATGCGCAACGAGCCGATCGACTTCATCGGCACCGACTATTCCGTGGGCGACCGCCGCCTCGAGGAGACGATCCTGCCGCTCGCCCAGGAGCGGAAGATCGGCGTGATGGCATGCTCCCCTTCGACCGCCCCGCGTTGCCGCCTTCGACGGACCCGACACGCCGCGCCAGGATGCAGTCGTTCTTGCGTCACGCATCGCGCCGTGTGGCTATTCTTCACATACTCCAACTTCCTCGGAGCGTCATTCGCGATCGCGCCTCTCAGACCAGGCAAGACGACAATGTTCATCAAACCGCTCCGAGCCGACTCGAGCGCACAGGCGTTCCGGCGCAGCTGCGCATGACTGGATCGAGCTTGTTCGTCCTCGGAGCTTCCGCCGGTGGCATGGATGCGCTGACACGCCTGGTTGCGCAGTTGCCGGCAGATTTTCCGGCCCCGATTTTTGTCGTCAATCACATGGCGGCAGACGCAAATGTGGAAGTGCTGGTTCGGTCCATCAACCGAAGTGGCCCGCTACCATGTACGGTCGCAGAGGATGACGCCGCGTTCTCCGGTGGGCAGATCTACCTGGCCCCGCCCGATCATCACTTGCTGGTGGTAAAGGGCCGAGTGCGTGTAACGAAAGGCGCGCGCGAGAACCGATCGCGTCCCGGTATCGATCCGTTGTTTCGTTCAGCGGCGGTGGCCTATCGCAGCAAGGTGGTCGGCGTGTTGCTCACGGGCTATCTCGATGACGGCAGTGCCGGACTCGAAGCAATTCATCGCTGCGGCGGCGTCTGCGTAGTGCAGGATCCGGCTGACGCCGCGTACCCCGACATGCCGCAGAACGCGCTGAACCGGGTCAAGGTTGACCATGTACTCGCACTGGAGCAGATGGGCGCGCTGTTTGCGCAGATGGTGTTGCGGCCTTTGCGCAAGGACGTGGCTGTGCCGAAGGATATTGCGATTGAAGCGAAGATCGCAGAACGGGTGCTGAGCGACCTGGCGGCCGTGAACTCGGTGGGTGACCAGGTCCCCTTCAACTGTCCGGATTGTGGCGGGCCGCTGTGGGAAGTCGCGAAGGGCAACGTGTTGCGATACCGATGCCATACCGGCCACTCGTTTACCAGCGCCGTGCTGGAGGCGGAGCAAAAGGCGCACATCGAAGAGACGCTGTGGACGGCGCTGCGTATGTTCGAGGAGCGTCGCAATTTGCTCATGACCATGAGCGATCCCGAGAGTCGCGGCTATTCCCAATCTGCGTCGGAGCGGGCGAAGGATTCTGACATTCACATCGGTCGCATCCGTGCAATGCTCGCGGCGAGCGCCGACACCGCGCCCGAGATTCCGTCGACCTGAAAGATGTGTCACGCATAAACAACCCACCGGCTGACGCATCGTCGGTCGCATACCGGCTGGTGCGCGTCGTATCGAGGACGCCGGCGCCATAGGGTAGGGTGCGCGAGAGCCGCCACCTTCCGCGTTCGGGATGTCACACCGTGCACCTCGGCGGCATCCAAGGGAGAGCGTACCGACGATCGCCGTTGGTCAGTCCCCAGGGAGGTGCACAGTATGCGATGCCCAGTCACATATGCGTTTCTGTTGCTCTCTATCGTCGCGTGTCGGCCCGAGGCGCAGCCCCGTCCGGTGCTGCCCACCTGCGAGTGGTGCGGTTCGTCTGAGGCGCCGTCCGACCTCGGTGCCACCGCTCGTCTTGCAGAAGGCGACGAGCCCGGTGACCGGTTGATCGTGACCGGAACGATCTTCGAGTCTGATGGCCAAACGCCGGCCGCGGGCGTGCTGCTCTATGCGTATCAGACCGACGCGACGGGAGTCTACGTGATGCGAGGAGACGAGACTGGAAACGGACTGCGCCATGGTGCACTACGAGGATGGCTGCGCACGGCTGCTGACGGACGATATCGTATCGAGACCATTCGTCCGGCGCCATATCCGGGGCGAAATGCGGCTGCGCACATTCACGTCACACTCACGCCGGTCGGTGGCGCCGAGGGATGGATCGATGCGGTCGTGTTCGCCGATGACTCGCTGCTCACCGAGCGCGAGCGAAACGGACCCGGAGTAGTGCAACCGCGTCGCGATGACCGCGGTGTTTTGCATGCCACTCGCGATATCCTGCTCTCCGAGATTCGTCGATGAAACGGCGGCGCTCCGCACTTACGATAGCGTTACGGGCACCGATTTTCGCACTCGTTCTGCTGACCTTGCCGCTGTCGCTGTCCGAAGCGCAGGGAGCGCCCGCTCTGCGAGCGACTGCGCAGCCGATTCACCTCGAAGTAGACCTGCTGCAATCGCGTGTGGAATGGATCGGCACCAAGTTTCGCGGACGTGGAAGGCATGAAGGATTCGTGCTTCTGCGCGACGCCGTGCTCGAGCCGTGTACCCCTTCGGAGTGCCGAGGACGCTTCACGCTGGACATGCACAATCTCGAGATCACTGATATCCCTGCATCGGACCCCGTGCCCAGGCGTCGCCTGCGGGATCACCTTCGCAGCCGCGACTTCTTCTGGACCGAACGATATCCTGTCGCCACATTCGTACTCACGGGCACACGTGCGAGCGATCGCGCCCACTCCGTGCACGCCGTCGGCGAGTTGACGCTGCGCGACGTGACACGGGAGATCCGATTTCCCGCGCGCATCACGTATCCGCGCGATGGCGAGGTGCACGTGCGCGCGGACCTGACCATCGACCGGCAAAAGTGGGGCATACGCTATCGATTCGATCCGATTCGTAACGAGCTCGTGGACGACGAGATCAGGTTGTCGATCCTACTCGTGGCGCGTACGCATACTGCGAATGCGGCCGTGCACTGACTCGACACGGATCAAACGTGCAATGGCCATGCAGCTCATGAAGTCAGATCCGCCGCTTGCACTCCCAACGCCGACGACGGTGGATGCCGCCGTGCTGCGCCGGGCGCGGCGCGGCGACGATCGGGCGTTCGCCGAGATCTATCACGCGCATGCGCCGCGACTTTACGCCACATGCCTTCGCCTCACGGGTGAGCGAGCCGCGGCCAGTGACGTTCTTCAGGACACCTTCGTGCACGCGTGGAATGCATTGCCGGAATACAGGGGCGAAAGTGCGCTGGCGACGTGGCTGCATCGCATCGCCGTCAACACATCGCTGCAGCAACTGCGTGGGGATAGGAGGCGGTTGCAACGTGTGCAGCCCGTCGAGGCGGTGGAGTCGACCGGCGCGGCCGCTCGAGACGCGCATGTCGCCGAGCGACTCGATCTTGAGCGCGCGATCGCCTCACTTTCGGCAGACGCGAGGACAGTATTCGTGCTTCGCGCGATCGAGGGTTATTCGTACGCGGAGATCGGTGATCTCACAGGCTCGAGTGAGGTGGCGTTGCGCGCGCAGTATGCCCGGGCGCGTCGAACACTTGCGGAGTATCTCGAACCATGAACACGCCAAACTCACCCGACGAGTCGCGCGACCAGCGTCTTGATGATGCGATCGCCCAACTGCCGCGCGACGTTGCGCCGCCGGCCGATGTCTGGCCCGCGGTACGAGGCCGACTGGTCCTGCGCGAGCCTCGAAGGACAGCTTCGCGATCGGCAATCGTGCTCGCCGCTGCCGCTGCGTTGCTGCTTGCGACAAGCGTATTGCTGCTGCGCCTACCAGCCGAGCGACCTGGGCTCACGCCGGTCGCCAACACCAATCCAGCGGCCGACATGACGTTGCTCGCGGATCTGACGGCGGAGCTGGAGGCGCGACGCGACGTGCTCTCGCCGGAGACGATTGCGATCGTTGAACAGAATCTGCGCACGATCAATATTGCGATCGCGCAGACTGCGAAAGCGCTCGCCGACGATCCGGGCAACGTGCAACTCGAACTCATGCTCACGCAGGTCACGCGGCAACGCGATGCGTTCGTGCGCGAGACCAGATCTCTGGTGGGAGACCTGTGAACATGTGCGGACCACGCCATAGCTTGATTGGGCGCGCAACACTGCCCGCATTCGGTCTCATGTTCATCCTGGCGTGCGAGGCTATGCAGGCGCAGAGTCCGTTTCATCGCGGCGCGCCGCTCGCTTCGACTGCGTCCGTGCAACTGTACGCGGCCGCCGGTTCTGTGGTAGTGGAGGGTTGGGAGCGAGACTCCATCGACATCCGAGGCACGATCGGCCGCGGACTGACGCCACACGCCGGCGGCGACCGACTCGCGTTCAAGATGAGCACGTACGACGGACGACAGGATCTCTCACAGCCCTCGCACCTGGTCGTGCGCGTACCACATCGTGTGCAGCTGTGGCTCAAGAGCACCACCGGTACCATCAGGGCGCGCGCACTATCCGGCGCCGTGGATCTGTACTCCATCTCCGGTTCCATCACCGCTGACGATATGTCTGGTGACGTGACGACCGAGTCGATGCGCGGGGCCGTCGCGGTGAGTGGAACGCCGCGCTGGTTGCGGCTGCGGTCGGGAGAGGGCGCAGTGTCGTTCGAAGGAAGGGCGCGCGATGTTGCGATGTCAACAGTTCGCGGCGACATCACGCTGCGCGGAGCCGCCGACCGCGCGCGCGCGGAAACTGTGTCGGGACGGGTGGAGATCAGCCTGCCGGCGAGGGGTACGACCTCACTCGACGTCGATTCGCATGACGGACCCGTGCGCCTTCAACTCGTCGGATCGCTCGATGCGACGATCAATGTGTTCACGCTCGACGGATCGATCACCAACGAGCTGACCAAGGCACGATTCACTCGCGCCGGCGCCAAGGGTAGCGTGCTTTCCGTTGTGACAGGCAAAGGAAGTGCCCGCGTCACGGTGCGCACATTCAGCGGTGAGATCGCGCTGATCCCGCGTTGATGGGAAGGATCGTTGGATGTAGCCGAGGCGGATGTAAGCCGTGTAACGACGACATGTCGTTCAGGTGGAACGCTACTTCTTGCCGAAGCGCAGTTCGCGGTCGATGTGCAGCCCGAGGGTGCCCGCCGCTTCG
>JBGTFN010000035.1:0-2387 GCA_041747275.1 Gemmatimonadaceae bacterium
CGGACGCGCGTTGCGTGCGCAGGGTGTGAGCGCGTCGCAGGTCGACACCGTTCGATTTGCTGAAGTTGCGTCGGGCAAGCTCAAGATGCCGGCTTCCGGCGCGCTCTACTCGCTCACTGGTCCCGCCGGCGACTTCGACGAGACCAAAGTCGCGGCGCCCAAGTCCCGCCTGTTGTTCGTGGTGTACCTGCCGGGTGCGACGCAGGCGTCGACGGGCTTGAGCACGCTTCCGCTGGTCGGACAGCCTTGGCTGATGCTGCCGGGCACGCCCAAGGCGCACATCATGTTTGTGCAAACCATGTAGTAGAGTTGTGATGACCCTTCGTCGATTCGCATCTGTCGCTCTGCTGTCTGCGAGCACCGGGCTTTCCGCGCTCGCACAGGCCGCGCCAGCATCGCTCTCGCCTGCCGAGTTTGCGGCTCGGCGGGATGCGCTCGCTGCACGCATCGACAGTGGTGTGGTGCTCGGCTTCGGCGGACGCACCCTTGTGCACGATTTCAGCACGTTCTACCAGCTGCCGGCTTTCCGGTATCTGACGAACCATGACGAACCGGATGCGGCCTTCGTGATGGTGGTGCGCGGCGGCAAGGGAGAAAGCACGCTCTTCCTGACACCGCTCGATCCGCGCACGGCATTCTACTATGGCACGCGCGCCGACTCCACCAACAGCGATGCGCGATATGGACTGCGAGCACGCTCGTTCGCAGCGCTCGCGGGTGTGCTCGACTCGCTCGCGAATACAGGCCTGCCGTTCTACCACATTCCCGATGTGGAGACCACGGACTTCGCGCGTCTCGATACGCTCACGCGCGGCCAGGAGACGGTCAAGACACTGTCCCGCACGCATCCGTCGCTGCCGATCAGGAACGCAATGCCGCATGTGCTGGCGATTCGCGCGAAGAAGAGTGACGCTGAGCTCGAGTTGTTGCGTCGTGCGATCGAGATCACGAGTGAAGGACATCGCGCGGCAATGCTGATGGCCAATCCACAGCACGAGTACGAACTGAAGGCCGCGCTGGAGTTCGAGTTCACGCGTCGCGGAGCAGAGCGTCCGGCGTACGGCTCGATCGTGGGCGGCGGCGCGAATGCCGGCACCTTGCACTACATGCGCGACAGCGACCCCGTCACGCCCGGGGACCTTGTGCTCATGGACGCCGGCGCGGAATACCGCGGTTATGCAGCCGATGTCACGCGCACGATTCCGGTGAACGGCCGCTACTCGGCTCGGCAGCGTGAGATCTATGAACTCGTGCTGGAAGCGCAAAAGGCAGCCGAGCGAAACTCGAAGCCCGGCATGAATGTGCGCGCCGCGACGGATTCGTCGGAGGTGGTGCGTGTGCGCGGGCTGGCCGCACTCGGCCTCATCGAAGGCGAAGACGCCACGTACGATCCGCCGTGGCGCGTGGACTGCGAGACGAATCCATCGTCGTGCAGACAATCAAACCTGTGGATGATTCACGGCATCACGCACGGCATCGGACTCGCGGTGCATGATCCGCTGCAGGGCACGTTCAGTGACGGCACGTTTCAGCAGGGAGATGCCTTTACGATCGAGCCGGGCATATACATCAGCACGCGGTCGTTGAAGGCGCTGCCGGATACGCCACGCAACCGCCAGTTCATCGCGGCGGTGGGCGAGAGAGTGAAGCAGTATGAGAACACGGGCGTGCGCATCGAGGACTCGTACATCATCACGCGGAAGGGTCTCGAGCGCGTGAGTCTGGTGCCGCGCGAGATCAGCGAGATCGAGGCGCTCATGGAGCAGCGACGGTTTCAACCGTAGCGAAGAGCCAGCTCACGCTTCAGCGATCAGGGCTCCATGCTCGACTCGATGCGACGCTGGTTCATCGCGCGAACTCGGCCGACGGCTGCAGTCAACGCAGCGCGGCTGCGCGAGCGCGGCGAGACACTGGAGTCCATCGTATTCCGCGATGCCACTGCCGCCGACATCCTGGCACTGTCCGAGCTGCACGTCACCACATGGAACGCGACGTATCGCACTTCCCGGGGACCGAGCGTGGAGACACGCATGCAGCAATGGACCAACAGGTTTGCCAACTCGAATCGCAGTGACTTTGTGTTGGTGCTTGAAGATCGCGACGGTCGTCTGATCGGCTTCACCCTGGGTGCGCCGCACGACGGTGAGTTCGACGGTGAGTTGTGCAAGATCTTTCTGCGCTGGGAGTACCATCGGCTTGGCCTGGGCCGGCGCATGATGGCCGAAACGGCACGCCGGTTCCTCGATCGCGGAATGCAATCGTGCATCCTGTTCGCCGAGGCGAGCAATCCGACGATCGCATTTTACGACCGCATGGGCGGCGAGCGACTGCACGACGAGCGTGGTCGTTTCCGGGGCGGCTATGCGTGGCGGGACGTGCGGTCGCTG
>JBGTFN010000036.1:0-3071 GCA_041747275.1 Gemmatimonadaceae bacterium
CCGCGTCGGCGAGCACCGAGGCAACGTCGCCGCGTGCGGCCTCGGCGTCGGTATCCACGTCGTCACCAAAGCGCATGTCGCGCGTGCCGTCCTCCTCCGTCAGCGCGACGGGCCGCACGATCGCGTAGTCCATGCCCGAGGCCATGAGATGTTCGTCGGCATCGTGTTTGGCCTGCAGGTAGCGCGCAAGCTTGCTGTCCGGATCGGGATTCCCGGCGCCGACGGAACTAAGCATGACAAAACGTCGGACCTTTGATTTCACGGCGAGGTCGACCAGGCGCATGGCGCCGTCCCGGTCAACCTTGTCGGTCATCTCCGGCCCTGACGTGCCGCCCGATCCAGCGGCGAACACCACCGCATCACACCCGTCGCAGACGTCGTCAGCGAGCATGGTGAGGTCGCCCTGTCGCTGTTCGGTGTTCGCCGGCAGCACACTGGTATCAGAACTCTCGCGCACCAGCGCGATCGCATGATGTCCGCGCGACGTCAGCTCCGTGACGAGGCGAATGCCGGTCTTGCCGGTGGCTCCTGCAACGAGAACGTTCATGGTCGACTCCTGATGTGCGTTATGAGTGCCTGGGGCGCGCCCCAATGGGCGGTAGCCCTCACGGGCGGTAGATCGCCTTGGCGTTGACGAACTCCTTCATGCCGAAGCCGCCGTGCTCGCGACCAAAGCCGGAATCCTTGACGCCGCCAAAGGGCATGTTGGGATCGGCCGTACCAAAGAAGTTGATACGCACCATGCCCGTGTCGAAGTGGTCCCGGGCGAGCCGGAAGGCTTTGTCTTCGTCGGTGGTAAAGATCGCGCCGCCCAAGCCGTAGCGGCTGTCGTTGGCAATGCGCATGGCGTCGTCGTCGTTTGAGGCCTTGATGATCGAAGCAACCGGCCCAAAGAGTTCATCGTCGTACGCCGGCATGCCGGGCTGGCAGTCGGCCAGCACTGTGGCGGGAAAATAGTAGCCGCTGCTCTCGCCCGGCACGCCGCCACAGAGCAGCGTGGCGCCACCGTCAATGCTCTTGGATACCTGTTCCGCCAAGGTGTCGAACTGCTCCTTGCTAGCGACCGGGCCCAACTGTGTGTCCTCGGCCGTCGGGTCGCCCATTTTAATTGCCTGCATCTGCTCCACGAAGGCGCCAACGAAGGCGTCGTAGACCGCTTCGGTCACGACAAATCGCTTGGCCGACACGCAGGTTTCGCCGTTGTTGTAGATGCGTCCCTGCACGCACGCCTTCACGGCCAGGGCCACGTCGGCGTCTTCGAGCACCACGTAGGCGTCGTTCGATCCCAGCTCGAGCACTGATTTCTTGAGATGCTTGGCGGCTTCCTGTCCGATGTGTTGTCCGGTCGCGTCGCTACCGGTCAGCGTCACTCCACGCACACGCTTGTGCGCGATGATCGCGTCCGAGGTGTCGTGATCAATCAGCACCACGTCGAAGAGACCCGGCGGCAATCCCGCCTCGAGGCAGATATCCCGCAGCATCAGTCCACTGCCGGTACAGATGGCGGCATGCTTGAGAATCACGCCATTGCCGGCCATCACGTTCGAGGCCAGCACGCGCACCGGTTGGTAAACGGGGAAGTTCCACGGCTGCACACTGTAAATCACGCCGATGGGGCAGTACGCGACGACGCCCTGCTTCTTGCCACCGCCGTGGGTCCGCGGTTCATCGGCCAGTTGCACCGGACCCTGTTCGGCGGCGTACTCGAACAGCTGCGCACACAGCTCGACTTCCGTCTGGCCATCGCTCAGCAGTTTTCCCGTCTCCTCGGTCATGAGTGCGGCCAGCGCGTCGGCCTTCCCGCGTAAGGCGCCGGCGATGCTTCGCAAAATGGGCGCGCGTTCCGTGTGCGTCCTGGTGCGCCACTGCAGAAACGCGGCGTGGCAGGCCTCGACCTTCTCGAAGGCTTCCTCCTTGCTCATCAACGCATAAGACGTGATGGGTTCTTTCGTGGCGGGATTGATGGTGGTAATGGTTGTCACTCTCAGCCCTCCTGAGGTTACCGGTGTGGTACCGGTGTGGATGTCACCCTGAACTATGACATGACGTCATCGCAAAGTGATGTCCACGTAGGGACTACGCCTCGGGTGCGATAGCATCGCCCGAGCTCGCGCGCTATTCATGCAGGTGTGTCGGAACACGTCACCCACTGGAGAGATCACATGACCGAACGCCAAAAGCAGCACCAGGGACGAAGTGAAGGAGACGAGACCACGCTCGAAGGGCGCGATATCAAGGCCGACGCGGTCGCCGGCACGGGCCATGAGCGCGAGACCGGCGAGTTCGAGGACGGACTGGAGTCGAGCAACGATGCGTTGCACATCGGGCAGCTGCTCGAACAGAACCGGAAGCGCGAACCCGGCAAGTTTCCCAAGGGCTGAGCCTGAACCCGGCGCCGGGCGCGTTTCGCAGCATGCGAGGGAAGCTCGTGCCCCACACCGGACCAGCTCGGCTGATTGTCCGCCGTACCCACCTGACGGCCGCCACCATCGTGCCGCTGCTCTGGCTGGCGCTCCTGCCAGCGTGCACCAAGGTGGCCACGTTGCCCGTAAGTGACGGCATCGGCCCTCAGCCCGTGCTGCCCGAACCGCGCAGGTCGCTCATCCCGTCAATCAACGTGGTCAGCGCGGCGGCCTGGGGCCCGGGAGAAACGCCCACCGCTGCGCCCGGCCTATCAGTCAAGGCGTTTGCCAGCGGGCTGGATCATCCGCGCTGGCTCTACGTGCTGCCGAATGGCGACGTGCTCGTGGCTGAAACCAATGCCCCCGATCGTCCGAAGCACGCCACCGGAATCCGCGGCTGGTTCTTTCGGCGCTTCATGGCGAAGGCCGGCGGCATGACGCAATCCGCGAACCGGATCACGCTCTTGCGCGACGCCGATGGTGATGGCGTGGCGGAATATCGCAGCACGCTGCTGTCGGACCTCGTCTCCCCGTTCGGCATGGCGCTGGTTGGGGGCACGCTCTACGTCGCGAACACGGATGCAATCGTGCGCGTGCCGTATGTCGCCGGCGACACGGCCATCAACGCCACGCCAATAGAGGTTGTCGCGCTGCCGGCCGGACCACGCA
>JBGTFN010000037.1:0-4207 GCA_041747275.1 Gemmatimonadaceae bacterium
ACGCCACCACCGCGCCAGCCTGGCGCGTCATGGCGGTCCGCGACTCCCTGCGCCCCTTCGGCACCCTGCGCGAGCAAGCCGTTATCCGCCAGGAGTGGCTCGAAAAGCGCATGGACACCATCCTGCCAGCGCTCATGCGAAAGTACGACGTGGACATGTGGGTCATGCCTATGCGGGAATACAACGAAGACCCGATCTTCCACTCGCTCGTCTCGCCCACGACATTCGCCGCGCGCCGACGCACCATCTACGTGTTCTTCGACCGCGGCGCCGAGGGCATCGAAAAGCTGGCGTTCGGCGGCACGGACCAGGGCGGTGTGTACAAGGCCATTCGCAGCAGCAAGCCGGTCGAAGCGCCCGCCGCCGGCAGTCGTACCAACGAT
Organism: Gemmatimonadaceae bacterium; assembly: GCA_041747275.1. Classification (GTDB taxonomy): domain Bacteria; phylum Gemmatimonadota; class Gemmatimonadetes; order Gemmatimonadales; family Gemmatimonadaceae; genus JAABRT01. The sequence goes on from JBGTFN010000037.1 coordinate 384, forward strand.
CGCACCGCCGAACTCTGGGGCGACGACCAGTGGCAGGTGCTCAAGACCGCCATCGAGGAGCGCCAGCCCAGGCGCATCGCCGTCAACATGTCGCGCACCTGGCACTTCGCCGACGGCATCACCCAGGGCGAATACGCGGGCATGACGCAGTCGCTCGGCCCCGCGTTTGCGTCGCGCATCGTGCCCGCCGAAGGGCTGGCCGTCGACTTCATCGCCTCGCGTCTGGCCGAGGAGGAAGCCGTCTTCGAGCGCATGAACGAAGTCGCGTGGCAGATCATCAGGGAGGCCTTCAGCGAGCGCGTCGTCACCCCGGGCAAGACACGAACCGAAGACGTGGTCTGGTGGATGCGCCAGCGCCTGAACGACCTCGGTCTGGAGACCTGGTTCCAGACGAGCGTATCCGTGCAGCGCCAGTTCAGCGGCGAGCTGATGCTGCCCAATCCGGTCATCCAGCGCGGTGACTTGCTGCACTGCGACTTCGGCATCATGGCCTTTGGCCTCAATACCGACACGCAGCATGTGGGCTACGTGCTGCGCGAAGGCGAAACCGACGTGCCGGCCGAACTCAAAGTTCTGCTGCGCAACTCCAATCGCCTGCAGGACATCGTGGTCGAGGAACTCAAGCCGGGACGCACCGGCAATCAGGTGCTCGCCGCATCGCTTGCCCGCATGCGCGCCGAGAACATCGACGGCACGGTGTACTCGCATCCGATCGGTGCACACGGACACGGCTCCGGCACGATAATCGGCTTGTGGGACTATCAGGACGGTGTGCCCGACCGAGGAGACTTTCCCGTCATCGCCGGCATGTGGTATTCCATCGAACTGCAGGCCACCACGCCTGTGCCGTCGTGGAACAACCAGCGCGTGCGGTCGGCGCAGGAAGAAGACGTGATCATCGGGGCCGACGGACGTGTGCGCTGGGCGCACGGACGCCAGTCGGAGTATCACCTGGTGCGCTGAGCATGCCCCATGATACGGCGCTCATTGTCACGATCGCCGCGGGCCTCGCGCTCGCGTTCGTGTTCGGGTGGCTGGCCACCCGGCTTGGCATTCCCGCGCTGGTAGGCTACCTGCTCGCGGGCGTGCTGCTGAGCCCCAACACGCCGGGCTATTCCGCAGATGTGGGCATCGCAGGACAGCTAGCCGAGATCGGTGTCATCCTGCTCATGTTCGGTGTGGGGCTGCACTTCTCGTTGCGCGACCTCATGAACGTGCGCAAGGTCGCCCTGCCGGGTGCGATGGTGGGCATGCTCGTGCTCACACTCGCCGGCACGGCACTCAGCTCCGCGTGGGGGTGGCCGCTCGGCACCGCCATCACCTTTGGCCTGTGCATCTGCATCTCGAGCACCGTGGTGGTGATTCGTGCCTTCGAACAGCGGAACGCGCTCGATACCGGCGCCGGCAAGCTCGCCGTGGGTTGGATGATCGTCGAGGACCTCGTGATGGTCGTGGCCCTGGTGATGCTGCCGGCGCTGGCCCCCATCATGGGCGGCACGCCTGCAAGTGCCGGTGACACCGCACAGCCACTCTGGCTTATCCTGGCCATCACGCTCGCCAAGGTGATCACCTTCAGCGCGCTCATGTACTTCGTGGGCCGGCGCACCATTCCGTGGCTGCTCTGGCAGGTGGCGCGCACTGGTTCACGCGAGCTGTTCACACTCTCCGTGCTCGCGGCTGCCCTTGGCATTGCCGTGGGCGCGGCGGCCCTGTTCGGTGTCTCGTTTGCACTCGGCGCGTTCTTCGCCGGCGTGGTGATCAGCGAATCGGATCTCAGTCATCAGGCAGCGGCCGACGCACTGCCACTGCGTGATGCCTTTGCCGTGCTGTTCTTCGTGTCGGTGGGCATGCTCTTCGATCCGGGCATTCTGCTGCGAGCGCCGTTCAAGCTCTTGTCCGTCGTCGCGCTCGTGATGCTGCTCAAGCCCATGATTGCGGCGCTCATGTTGCTGCGCGCACGCCGGTCAGCGCACAACGCGGTGCAGGTCGCGGCCAGTCTCGGCGAAATCGGAGAGTTCAGCTTCATTCTCGCGGGCCTCGCCATTTCGCTCGGACTGCTCGATGCCGACGCGCGCAGCCTGATCCTCGCGGCGGCCATCATGTCCATTTCGCTCAATCCGCTGCTCTTCTCGCTCGCGCCGCGCGTACAGCGCTGGTTGCAGGACAACTCCAGGTTTGTCGCGCGACTTGAACACACGGTGGAAATGCCGGTGGCCGAGATCGGTGTGATCCTGCGTGATCACGCAATCATTGTGGGCTATGGCCGTGTAGGCGGCACGATCGGCCGGGCCCTCAGCGCGTGCAACGTACCTTTCGCCATCGTGGAGCAGGATCGCCAGCTGGTGGACCGATTACGCGGCCGCGGCATGAACGCCGTGTACGGTGACGCGGCGCGTCCCGGTGTGCTCGCAATGGCGTCATCCGCGCACGCCCGATTGCTGGTGGTGGCCACGCCCGATCCCTTTCAGGCTCGGCGCGTTGTGGAGATTGCGCGCGAGGCGCAGCCGGGGATCGATATCGTGGTGCGTACGCACAGCAGTTCGGAGCAGGACTACTTCGAGAAGCTCGAGGTTGGCCGCGTGGTGATGGGTGAGCACGAACTGGCGCTCGGCATGGCGCACTACGCCGTGCAGTCTCTGGGGCACAGCGATGACACGGCCGACGTGGTCATCGAGCAGTTGCGCTCGAGCGGCGCGTCCGGACGGGTGGTCATGGATGTCTCGGGTGCGACCGCGGCCTGGCGAAGTCAGGCGCCTGCCAAGCGGCCTCCTGTAGTAGATTGAAGGAACGACCGCGTGCCGGGCCGACATTGATCACGAGACATGAAACGGAAACGCTTGCTGGTGGTAGGAGACCGGGTGCTGGTCAAGCCCGAGGAAGGTGAACAGCGCAGCAAGGTTGGCTTGTACCTGCCGGCGACTGCGGTGGACAGCCAGGCGGTGCAGGGCGGCACGATCGTGAACACGGGACCCGGGCTGGCGCTGCCGGACCTTGGCGATCATTCCGAAGAGCCATGGCGCACGGCGGGCGGTTCCGGCCGGGAGGCGCGTTACGTGCCGATGCAGGCGCGCACTGGCGACTACGCGATCTTCTTCAAGAAGGCCGCTGTCGAGATCACGTTCGACAACGAGCAGTACCTCGTGGTGCCGCAGGCCGCAATTCTGGCGCTTGTGCGCGACGGCATGCTCGATGAGCCCCATACTGACACATACTGAGGGAGCTGCAGATGATGTATCCGGAACAGATTGTCGCGCCGATGCGCGAAGAGCTGACGCGACTGGGTGTGCAGGAGCTGCGCACCGCCGAGTCGGTGCACGAGACACTTGGCAAGGCCAGCGGCACGCAGCTTGTGGTGGTGAACAGCGTATGCGGCTGTGCGGCGCGCAACGCGCGTCCTGCAGTGGCGATGGCGCTGTCCGGCGCGAACAAGCCGGACGGCAGCTACACCGTGTTCGCCGGCCAGGATGGCGAGGCCACGCAGGTGGCACGTGGTTATTTCACCGGCTATCCGCCCAGCTCTCCGTCGATCGCGTTATTCAAGGACGGTGATGTCGCGTTCATGCTCGAGCGCTGGCAGATCGAGGGTCGTTCGGCGCAGGAGATTGCGGCGGATATGACGGCCGCGTTCGACAAGTATTGCGGCGCTGCGAGCGAGAGTGGGAGCGAGTCGGCTGCCGACGTCGCCGTCTGAGCAACCTCGCCCCCGATATATCGGGGTGCTGGCACGAGTGGCCGCGGTGATCGCCCTGATCATCGCGGCCGCTGCCGTTTGGTCGGTCTTTGCCGGGCTGCCCAGGCCCGTGGCGTCGGCGCTGGCCGACGCC
>JBGTFN010000038.1:0-19046 GCA_041747275.1 Gemmatimonadaceae bacterium
CCAGTTCGGTTCGTTCGGATCGGGCGCGTGAGCGCGCGTAGGCGTGTCGATCACCTCAATACCGACCTTCTCTCCCAGCAGTTTTACCGCCGCCGTGAAGTCGAGTCCAAGGCGCTTGCGCAAGAAGGTGATGACATCGCCGCTCTCGTTGCACACGAAGCAGTGGTACTGACCACGCTTGGGCGATACGGAGAAGTTCGGGTTCTTGCCCTGGTGGAACGGGCACGGTCCGCGAAAGTCGGTGCCGACGCGCTTGAGCTTCACGAACTCGCCGACCACCTGCACGATGTCGGCCGCCTCACGAACGCGTTCAACAACCTCGTCGCCGATCATCCCCCCCCCTACCGAAGCTCGGCGACGGTCACACCCGCACCGCCTTCGTTCCATCCCCCCAACCGATGGCTGGCAACGCGGGAATCTCCCCGCAGCATTTCGCCAACACGTTCACGCAGCGCACCGGTACCCTTGCCGTGGATAATGCGCATCTCACGAAGGTCTCCACTCACGGCGGCATCAAGCGCTTGCATGAGCGCAATCTCGAGTTCGTCCACGCGCATTCCGCGCAAGTCCACTTCGCGCAGCGGATCCCCCTCCGGAACGTCGCCCATGATCGGCACACGGACAGCGGGCGGCGGCGGTGCGGCAGTGCGCGTGAGCGTGGCAACGGGTACGGTAAGCGAAATGGAACCGACCAGTACGCGCGCACTCGTGCCTCGCAGTTCGACCACACTTCCCACCTTGTCGCGAAGCGTTCCAACCAGCACGGCATCACCGGCGGCGACTGCTCGCGTGTCTGCCGCCGCGCGTGCCTCTGGCGAACCACCGTTTCGCACTGTTGCAGACGGCCTGGCGCGCGCTGCGCGTTCATCCATATTCGACACGGCCTGCTGCTGACCGGCGGCCGCCTCTTCAATCGTGCGACGTGCTTCGCGCGCCTTCGCTTCGATTGCAGCCGCATCGACGTTGGCGTCGGCCGCTGCCGCCTTTACCGCCGCGATCGCGCGTTCCACCTCTGCGCGAGCTTCGAGCAGATACTTGCGCGCTTCCACGCGTGATGAGCGTTCGAGCTCCTTCTCCTTCTCGCGCGCCTTCTTCTCGCGGTCGCTCACCGTTGCGATGCGCGACTGGATGCGCCGCGACTCGCGCTCCGCCTCCAGTTCGCGATCGGCAAGCTGCGCCTCGCGCGCTTCGACATCGGCGAGCAGCAATGCCAGGTCACGTTCGCCCGTGGGCAAACGCGATTCCGCGACGAGCAGCACCTCCTCGGGAAGTGCGAGACGCCGCGCAATGGAGATGCCGTATGAGCGACCCGGTACGCCCTTGATCAGGCGATACGTCGGGGCGAGCAATGCGGCGTCGAACTGCAGCGACGCATTCACCACGCCCGCCACCTCGGTGGCCAACAGCTTGAGCTGGCCGAGATGTGTGGTCGCGATCGTCATCGCGCCGCGACGCGTGAGCGTCTCGAGTATCGCTCCGCCCAGCGCCGCGCCCTCGGCGGGATCTGTGCCCGAGCCCACCTCATCCATCAGCACGAGCGAATCACGCGTTGCCAGCCGCAGGATCTCGCCTTGATGCTTGAGGTGCGCACTGAATGTGCTGAGGCTCGCCTCGATGGACTGCTCGTCGCCAACGTCCGCGAATACGTCATCGAAGACGGGGAGGCGGCTGCCGCCGGCGACAGGAACCGGCACACCGCACTGCGCCATCATGGCAAGCAATCCGATGGCCTTGAGCAGCACAGTCTTTCCGCCCGTATTCGGGCCGGAGACGAGCAAGGTGCGTTCGGCCGCCTCGAGCTGCAGCGTGAACGGCACCACGTTGATGCCCTGTGCGAGCAGCAGGGGATGACGAGCGTGCACGAACTCGCAGCCGTCCGACGCAAGGCTGAATACAGCGTCGCCCGCGTGCACATCCTGCGCATAGCGTGCGCGCGCCAGCAGCGCATCGATGGCAACCATGGACGCATACGCGAGGCGCGTGGGCTCATACAGCGGATGCAGCAGCGCGGTGAGGTCGCGCAGGATGCGCTCGACTTCTCGTTGCTCATCGATTTCGAGTTCGCGCAGCCGGTTACCGAACTCGACGGCGGCCGGCGGCTCCACGAAGATCGTGGCGCCCGTACCCGAGGTATCGTGCACCAGTCCGCCGACAACCACACGGGCTTCACGCCTGACGGGCATCACCCAGCGACCATTGCGCATCGTGACGCTCGCATCGCCGACCTGATGATGCGGCTCGAGCTTGCTCATCTCGCGTTCGAGCAGGCGCACAAGTTCGCCCTCGGCGCGCCGCAGTTCCTGACGGATCTTGCGCAGGACCGGACTGGCGTCGTCACGCACCGCACCATCGTCACCGATGGCGCGACCGATCGCCTCTTCCTCGCTGCGTGCGTCGATGAGCGCATCGGCAAACGACGCGAGCACCGCGCGGGCCATTGCGTTTCGTCGACTGTCTCGAAGCGCATCGCGAGTGCGCCTGGATGAGCGCAGAAAGGTGGCGCCTTGCAGCAGCTCCGGAGCGGTCCAGCTCACGCCTTCGACACGCAGTCGCGCGATCGCTGCCGAGAGTTCGGGAATTTGCTCCGGTGTCCACGTTGGCTCGCCGCTGATCAGCGTGCGCATGGCGGCGACGCGTCGATGCTCGGCTTCAACCCAGGCGATGTCGCGCGACGGCGAGAGCGCTCGAATGGCCGCTGCACCCGGACTCGAATGCGCGCGCTGGCTGACGTGCTGCAGCACGCGGCCGAGTTCCAGGATTCCGAGCGCGTGGGCGTTCATGATCGCCTCCAGACCGCGATCGTCGTGGTGCTAACTGGCGGCCAGCGCTTCCTTGGCGATGGCGCTGATCTGACTGCCATCGGCGCGGCCCTTGAACTGCGGCATGACCCGCCCCATGATGGCGCCGATGTTGGTCGCTCCGCCAGCAATGGCGGCGCGCACGGCCTCCCGGATCTGCTCGTCGCTGACGGCCGGGGGCAAATACTGCTCAAGATGCGACGCTTCTGACGATTCCCGGGCGGCGAGTTCGTCACGCCCGCCCGATTCGTACATGGCCTGTGATTCACGTCGCCGTTTGATACCCTTGCGCACCACCTCGATGACCTCGTCATCGGTGAGGGGCTCCGGCTGCTCGAACTCCCGGTTACGCAGGTCCGCGAGCACTGTGCCGAGCAGGAGCAAGGCATCCTTGTCCTGGGCGCGGCGCGCGGCGGTCAGGTCACCCTGAATGCGCGCGAATAGCGGCGCGAGTTCGGCCACGGCGGCCGATCTCAGACGCGTGTACGACGGTTCTTGCGAATCGCGGCGTTCAGCTTGCGCTTGCGGCGCTCACTCGGCTTCTCATAGTGCCGATGCTTGCGCAGGTCCGAGAGGATACCGGCCTTCTCGACCTTTTTCTTGAAGCGCTTGAGGGCGCGTTCGAAGTTCTCGTCCTCATGGATGATGATCTCCGACAAACCAAACTCTCCCGATGGGCCGTGATGCGACGAGGCACGTCGCGTGTGCGCCCGCAGGCGCGTAAGTGATGTACAGACAGCCGTGTAGCTTACCACGGCAGACCGGCAGGGTCAAGGCGCTCGAAAGTCGAATCCGCCCTGAGTCCGCTAGCCCGGGGGCCAGCCCATGGATCGGCCGCCCAGAACATGAAAATGCAGGTGGTGCACCGACTGCCCTCCGTCCGCCCCGGTATTTGCAACCACCCGGTAGCCCGCCTCCGCCAGCCCCTCCTGTCGCGCCACTTCGGCCGCCAGCGATACGATTTCACCAAGCTCGCCTGGGTCATCCGCCTGCGAGAGCGACGCGATGTGGCGCCTGGGAATCACCAGCACGTGCACGGGCGCCTTGGGTGCGATATCGCGAAACGCGACCGCATGGTCGTTCGCGGCGATCAGGGACACCGGGATCACGCCGGAGGCGATACGACAGAAGAGGCAGGAGTCAGCCATACTAGGCAAGAAGCATGGAGCGCCCTTGCTTGGCAAGGATGCGTTGCGATGGCTCCTTGTGAGGATCAGGGGTGTAGGCACCGTGCATATGCAACGACCGTTGATTCGACACGGCGATCACGTGCTGCGCCTTCTGCTCGTTTTGGCAACGCCCTTGCCACCGGTCGCGCTGCACGCGCAGGAATCGGCGCGAGTGTTCGCTCGCATGCCGGCCCCACCGACCGACGACCGCGCCTATTTCGCAGCGCGAGTGGGCGACACGTTGTCAGAAGCGACACAAGCCGACGATGCCCGCTACGCATTTGTAAAAGTGAATGCATCTACGCTGCTCGGAATTCCGGGGGTGGCGTACGAGGTGGAACTGAGCGATCGCACGTCATTTAACCTTGATGCGACCGCTTCATTGTGGGGCTCGGTAAATGGAGCGCCGTTCCTGTTTTTCACCGTGATACCGGAGTGGCAGGTGCACTCGCGTAGCGGACGCGTCGGTTGGTATGCGGGCGCGCATCTCGGTGCGAGCATTTATCGGCTGCAGAAGTGGAACTACTGGGGAACACGACTATATCAGGAAGGTTACAGCACCTTGCTTGGCGGTACGATCGGTTACAAACGCCTTCTTCCTTCCAAGCTCCTGCTCGACATCTACATCGGTGGTGGTAGTCAGCACGGACGATATCGCGGCTTCGACGGTGCAACGGGTGTGCAGTACGCCGGCACGGAGCGCCTCGATGAAAGTCGTGAATGGTTGCCGTATCGTGTCGGCCTCATGCTTGGATATCGCATTCGGTGAGGTTGCAGCTCGACGGTGTCCTTCGTCACTGCGCAATACTGTCAGGCGTCGCAATAATTCGTATTGCTTCTGTTCCGCGCACAATCCATGGTACCAGTGCGGGGCCGAGCGGCGTCCACGGTCGAAACCAGCGCTCGGTCCAATGGCACCTCAAGGCGCCCGGCGAATAACTCGCGGCGCTTGGTGTCTCCTGTAGCAGAGAGAAGTCATGCACGATCTACGAAACCGGCATTTCTTTCTGCTCGACGTAATGTCGCTGGCAGCGTCTCTCGTGATCGCCTACGCGGTTCGATTTGAGGGTTTCGGTGAACCCGGACGTGAGTTCATCTCTGTGCTATTGTGGTACGCGTCAATCATGATCCCGGCGCGGTTGGTTTTGTTCTGGTTCTTCGGATTGTACGAGCGTATCTGGTCGCTGGCCAGTGTCGCGGAAATGGAACGTGCGCTGTTGGCGGTGTCCGTGGCGGGGATCAGTTCAGTGTTCGTTGGGGCCGTCGGGCTCACGTCACTCGGCCTGACGGATGTTCGGGTGCCGCTGTCGGTCCTCGCGCTCGATGCGCTGCTGTCGGGCGGCATCGTCATCCTTACCCGGTCGAGTGCCCGTCTGTCGCGGCAACGTCTTGCGCGGCCGCAGCTGGAGCTGCAGCGCTCCATCGCGCTTCCGGCGATCATCGTGGGGGCTGGCGCGGCCGGACAGTTGGTAGCACGGGAACTTTCGACGCAGCAACGATCCAGGTTCCAACCGGTTGCATTTCTTGACGACGACGTTCGCAAGCACGGTATGCGAATTGGAGATCTCAAGGTGTGCGGCGGGACCGACGCGCTCTCCAGGCTGGCGCAGGAAAATGGCGTGCATCATGTAATCATTGCGATGCCGTCGGCGCCTGGCGCAGCCATCCGCAAGGTCATGCGTTCTGCGCGTGACAGCGGCCTCGAGGCTCGCATCGTCCCATCGCTGCATGAACACATCACACGCGGTGGTGAAGCGGCATCGCTGCGCGAGGTTCGCATTGAAGACCTGTTGCGCCGGGAGCCGATTCACACCGATACGCTGCGCGTCGGTGCGATGATTCGGGGGCAGACGGTGATGGTGACGGGTGCGGGCGGCTCGATCGGTTCCGAGCTCTGCCGCCAACTCGCGGCGCTCCAGCCGGAGCGGTTGTTGCTGCTCGGTCGTGGGGAGAACTCCATCTTCGAGATTCAGCAGGAGTTCTGTGCGCGCTTCCCCCACATCAAGACCACACCGATCATTCTCGATGTGCGGGATCGCACTGCCGTGTCGGCCGCGATGAAACGGTTCCGCCCGTCGGTGGTCTTCCATGCCGCCGCGCACAAACATGTTCCGCTCATGGAAGCCAATCCGACCGAAGCGCTGCTCAACAATGTCGTGGGGACGCAGAGCGCGGTCGATGGGGCGCTCGCGGCGGGCGTTACACACTTCGTGCTCGTGTCGACAGACAAGGCCGTCCGTCCGACCAGTGTGATGGGCGCGTCCAAGCGCATCGCCGAGCAGGTGGTTCAGCTCGCGGCCCAGCGAACCGGCAACGTCTATCTGGCAGTGCGCTTCGGCAACGTGCTGGGGAGTCGTGGTTCCGTCGTCCCTACCTTCCTGCGTCAAATCCGCGGCGGTGGTCCGGTTCTGGTGACACACCCGGAAATGCGTCGCTACTTCATGACGATTCCGGAAGCGGTGCAACTGGTGCTGCAGGCATTTGCGCTGGGTAAGGGGGGGGACGTGTTTTGCCTGGACATGGGGGAGCCAGTCCGAATTGTGGACTTGGCCAACGATCTCATCCAGCTTTCGGGTCTGGAACCTGATGTCGATATCGAGGTACGCTTCACGGGCGCGCGGCCCGGTGAGAAGTTGTACGAGGAGATGTTTTTCAGTTCAGAGCTCGCGGCGCCTACGGAGCATCCCAAGGTGCTGCGTACGCGTAACGTGGAGCTTCCGGCACTGACCCATGCACGAATTGAATCGATGATGTACGATCTGGAGCGGGGAGCGTCCGATACGGCGTTACGGTCGGCGATCCATGATCTGGTGGAAGACTATTGCGCCGACCCGGCGCCGGTGTTTGCTGCGGGAGCGGGGCTTGTCCCAGTTTCGGCGCACGCCTCCGCCAACATTTTCTGATGCGCTGGTTCGTCGGGCGCTTCTGCATCCTTCTGCTGGCTGCGCCCATGATGGCGCTCGTCGCTCTGGCCAAAACGGAAGCGCAGGCGCGGCCGACCCCGGCGCAGGCGGCAGCGCTGTTGCAAGCGCGGCCGGAGTTGATTGCGCAACTTCGCGAACGCCTGGTAAGTAGTGGGCTTTCGGCTGAGCAGATCAGATCGCGCCTTCGTGCCGAGGGTTATCCGGAAAATCTGCTCGACGCGTACCTGCCCGGCGGCGCGGCGCCCGATGCCGCCGCGCCGACAGCGAACGTCTTGAATGCGATCCGTGCGCTCGGCATTGCTGATGCAAGCGATTTCGACGCGATGCAGGCCATGTCGGCGCAACAGGCACAGCGATTCGAGGCACCAGTAATGGTTGATCGAGACGCACTTCGCGACGAATCCCTGTCGCCGAAAAGTGCCGAGCTGTTCGGCTACGATATTTTCAGGGGCGCGACAACCCGCTTCGAACCCAATTTGGACGGCCCGGTTGACGCAGGATACCGCATCGGTCCGGGTGACCAACTCGTGCTCATCCTGACGGGCGATGTGGAGGTGGCGCATACGCTCGACGTAACGCGCGGCGGGTTCGTGGTCATCCCGCAGGTCGGGCAGATCGGCGTAGCCAATCTCACGCTCGGTGAGCTCGAGAATCTGCTCTACACTCGGCTGGGCCGCGTCTACAGCGGGGTCGGTCGCGACCCGGCGGCCACCACGCAGTTTTCTGTGAATATCTCAAGACTTCGTTCCAATCAGATCTTCGTGGTCGGCGATGTGGTCACGCCGGGTGCGTTTCGCGTCTCGAGTGCGGGGACCGCGCTTACCGCGCTGTACGCGTCCGGCGGGCCGACCGAACAAGGATCGCTACGCGCCATTCAGATACGACGCAACGGCCGGACCGTCGCCACGCTCGACGTCTACGACTATCTGCTGCGTGGAGACGCGAGCGCAGACGTGCGTCTCCAACAGGGCGATGTCCTGTTCGTGCCGGTTCGCGGCCCGCGTGTTCGTGTGGATGGGGAGGTAATTCGACCCGCGACGTATGAACTGCTCGACGATGAGCAGCTGGCCGACCTGCTGGCGGCCGCTGGCGGGTTGCGGGCAACGGCGACCGGACGACGCGTCCTCATCGATCGCATTCTGTCGCCTGCTTCGCGAAGCGTGGGAGGCGTTGATCGCACATCGATCGATATTGCGCTGGCCGCCAATGGCGCCGCTCCCGCATTGACGATGCTCGACGGCGATGTGGTCCGGGTGCCGCGTATTGCGGATCGCGTCCGCAATCGCATTGTGGTGAATGGTCACGTTTGGACGCCAGGACCGCAGGGCTTCACGCCAGGTCTTACGCTCGAAGTGGCCCTTGCCCGCGCCGGTGGCGTGCAGCCAGACGCCTACCTGGGACGCGTGTTGGTGTCCCGACTGCTTCCGGATTCCACGCGCGTGCAGTTGCGGGCCGTCTTGCGCGACAGCACAGGGGCGACGGTTGAACCGCTGCTGCTGCAGCCGGACGACGAGATCACCGCGTTCAGTCGCACCGCGATTCGCACGGAGCGATACGTGGTCATCTCAGGTGCGGTTCGCGAAGGAGGGCGCTTCCCCTTTCGGGAGGGAATGACGCTTCGCGACCTGGTGCTGCAGGCAGGAGGCCTTAATGACATGGCGGAACTGCGGCAGGCGGAGATTGCGCGACGGCCCGAAGTGGGCGACGAGGAAGTGCTTTCAACTACCGTGCGTGTGCCGCTCGACTCTGGCTATCTCTTTGCCGACGGACAGACTCCGCCGGCGGGAGCAAGCGAAGTGCGGCTCTCGCCCTTCGACAACGTACTGATTTTTCGCGACCCGGAACGCCGTCCGCCGGCGTCGGTGCAGGTGCACGGCGAAGTGCGATTGCCCGGTACCTACGCCATACGCAGCCGAAGTGAACGCCTGAGCGATCTCATCGAACGTGCGGGTGGATTCACGAGTCAGGGCGATACGACGGCGGCGTACTTCAGTCGCGTGACAACCGAGAGCGCGCTGGTATCGACACTGGTACGCCGCACCAGTGCCCGCATCAACGTCATCGATACACTCGGTGATACGTTGTCGTTACCTTCCAACTTCGCGCGACTTGATAGCGGAGGCACACGCATTCGCGTCGGCGTCGATGTCGCACAAGCACTGCGTCGACGCGATCGGGCCGAGAACCTGTATCTGCACGACGGCGACTCGCTGTTCATTCCAGCCAGGCGCCAAACGGTCTCAGTCCGCGGCGAGGTGAACGCGCCCACGCAGCTGGTCGCCACTGGCCAATCACTCGGTTCGTATCTGAACGCAGCCGGTGGTGCCACGCCACGCGGACAGGCATCTCGCGCGTACGTGATCCAACCCAACGGGAAGATCGAGAGCCGTCGGCGATTATTCTGGGTGATTGTGCGGGATCCGACACCCAGACCCGGAGCGACGGTGGTGGTGCCGGCCGAGGGGGAGCAGCGACCGGGCTCTGCGGTGCAGACGTTGGCTGTGATTACGCAGACATTGACGGCGCTCGCAACGGTGGTGTTGCTATCACGGCGATAGCGACATCCATGACCCTCCTCAGACACGTCTCCGCAGTATCGGCGGCCAACGCCGTGAACGGCTTGTTGGGGCTGGTTCTGGTGCCCGTGGCGTTGGCGCGACTTGGTCCCGAAGGATATGCGCTGCTGGCGGTGCACGCCGTGCTCATCGCATATCTTGCGCTTGTGGAGTTGGGGCTGGGCAAACATTTGCTACAGCGCCTCTCGGCGTCTCAGCATGCGTCGGAAGTGAGCGGTGAAGTCTCAGCCATCGCGGGCGTGTACGTGCTGATCGCCGGCGCGTTGCTGCTGAGTCTGCCGCTCTTGATGTTCGCAGTGCCAATGGCGTTTTCCATACCCGCGGGCGCGGCGCGATCGGGAGCGCAGATTCTCGTCGTGGTGGCGGTGGCGGAATATGTGCTCGGGCTGCCTCTGAACTTGATGCAATCCCGCTGTGTGGCGAACGGCAGGTTTGATCGCTATGCGCAGTTCGTCGCCATGAGCGGGGTGCTGCGCTACGCGCTGGCCTTCGCTGCATTGGCCGTCAGCTCCGACGCACTGATCGTTGTGGCCGCTATCGCGGCACGGCGCATCGTAGAAGTGCCTTTCGGATATTGGTGGTTTGGCGGCTTGCCGATCGGCGCCACGCGTCCTACGATCGGGCTCGCGTCGCTTCGCCACACGATCACGCGCGCCGGCGCCCTTTCCACGGCGCAGCTCCTGCAAATCACCTCGATTTCGGCCGGATCACTGCTCGTCTCCTCGGTCTCCGGATTGGCCGCGCTGGGGACGTATCGCGCGGCGTTTGATATCGCGTCCAAGGTCTGGTTCTTTTCGAACAGCATCGGGCTCGTGTCCTTCCCGCTGATGGCGAGATGGCTTTCGTCGACAGACACCCGTAACCGACTGAGCCGCGTCCTGCCCAGCGTGCTGCAAGCAAGCCTGGCCGCCTATGGAGCAGTGTTCGTCTTGGTGTCGGTCATTGCAGTGATCGCGTTGCCTTTCATCGGCATGAGCGACCATACCTACAGCGGGTTGCTGGTGCTCTTGCTCGGCGGAGTCGTGCTCAACGCGCACGGCAACTCGCCATATGAACTATTGCAGGCCGCTGGTGAGTATGGTCAGGTCGTCCGCATCTCGGCGATCTCGCTACTGGTGCTTCTCTCAACGTTCATGTTTGCAGAACGACTGAGCCCGGGATTTGGTATCGGATGGGCATGGTTCTCCTGTCAGGTCGTCATGACGCACCTCGCGACACGACGTGCGATGAAATTGGCTGCATCCAGCGAGGGTGCGCAGCGAGTGCTAGACCGCAGCCTGGCGTGGCTCGTGGGCGGGTTCGTGATCCTGTGTGGCGCCGTGGTGAACGTCGCCCCGCTGGCCTGGACGCTGGTCGCAAGCACGCTGACGCTCGGCGTCGTGGCGTATCTCGCAGTGACGTCACGTCCTGCGGTCATGGACATGCTTCGGTCCGGGACGTTGAGCGGGGCATCATGACTACGCCACCGAGAGACTCGCACGCTCCAACCGTCAGCGTCATCACGGCTACATGGAACCGCGCCCATTTACTCGCGCGGTGCTTTGCAAGTCTATGTCAGCAAGCAACGCTGCCCTTGGAGTGGATTGTGGTCGACGATGGTTCGACCGACGCCACGCCCGATGTCCTCGCGGGCATGGCGCGATCGGCGCCGTTCGCCGTGCAGTGCCTGAGACAACCGAATGCCGGTAAGCATCGCGCCGTCAACCTGGCCGCCGCCGCCGTGCGTGGGGATCTTGCGCTGATCCTGGATTCTGACGACAGACTGACAGTGCAGGCTGTCGCCGTGATTCAGCGGAACTGGAGGGAGATTCCGGAGGACGCACGCGCCGCGTACGCCGGTTTGGTGGGCCACTCGGCGGATAGCAACGGCGTGATCATTGGACGCCCGTTTCCCTCGAACGGCGAGAGTGTGCCGCCGCTGCGACTCTTTCATTCCGATCGCGTTCAGGGTGACAAGTTATTTGTGCACCGTGCCGAGCTGCTGAAGCAACATCCATTTCCGACCTTCTCCGGCGAAAAGTTCCTGTCCGAGGGAATAGTGTGGGACGTGCTGCGGAAATCGTATCGCTATCGACTGCTGCATGAGGCGCTGCAAATCGTCGAATACCAGACCGACGGACTGAGCGCCACCAGTCTTTCGACTCGCGTGCGAAACCCGGCTGGCGCCCGGGCATACTATCAGCAGCTTTCCTCACTCGACATTCCGTGGGGCCGCCGCATGCGTTCACTGATCAACGAACTGCGCTTTGCAAAACACGGCGGGGTGCGCAGCACGCAGGCCCTTGCGGAAAGCTCGGCCCCGCTTGCGTCTGCGCTGCTCCTGCCGCTCGGCATGCTCGCCGCTCAGATTGACCGCGTGCGACTACGGGCACGACGCGATATGAAAGGCTCACCATGACGGCGCCTGTTCAGGTTGCTGCGCAACGTGCGTCCACGCTCGGTGTAGACGAGGGGCTTGTCCTGCTTGGCGTTCTTGCCGCGTCTGTGGCGGCTGCACTGCCAACCATCGGAGGCCGTATCGGTCCAGGCGAGGCGCTGTTTGCCGCAGGTTTTGTTGTCGTGTTCGGGCTGCGCAGACATGACATGATTGACGCACTGCGCGCGAACCCGGTTCGTTGGCCGGTCATGGCACTGCTGGTTGCGCTCTCGGTGAGCGCTGTGCTGGGCGTGACGGGACTGCGGGGAGTTCTTCAAGCCGCGGCCCTTGGATTCTACCTGCTCATCGGCATTCCGATGGTGTTGTACCATCATCGGCTCGCGCCTCTGCTGTGGCAGTTGCTGGCCGCCGTTGTCGTAGTGGATGCGGTGAGCGTGCTCTCCGCGAATGTCGGCGTCTCGGGAGCTGCCTGGGATGCCGGCGCTGGCCGTTACCGAACGTACCTCACGCCGGTTGGCGCGCTTGCGAGTAGCGCCGCCGCGCTGACCGGCTACTTTGCGGCTGGCACCCTGCTGCGTTTTCGCATCTGGTCGGCAGTTGGGTTGGCACTATGCGTCATGACCGTGTTTTACGACCAGTCGCGCACGGCAATGTTGTCGATGTTGCTGGTCATCCTCATGGTCGTATCCGCCGCGCAGTTGCATCAATCCCGGACACAGCGGCGACCCTGGATTCGGCGTGCACTGTACGTCGTCGTTGGAAGCACGTCTCTTGCGCTGGCTGCGTTGGTGCTCTCGCGTACGGATCGCGTTGCCGCGCAGTTTGCGACGCTCGCGACGTCGGGAAGTTTTGAGTCCACCGATGTGGTGCGCACCCTCGGATATCGGGAAGCCATTTCGGCGGTGATGACGCATCCGTGGCTTGGACCGGGCCTTGGCACAGTACGTGACCCGTTCTTCGATCAGGTGGTGCACAATGCGTATCTGCAGCTGGCCGCTGACGTGAGCGTGTTGGCGACGTTGGCATTCGTTCTGGTGCTAGGCCGCGCCGGACAGCTCATCGGGCGACGCGTTCGCGTGACGCTGCGAAGCGGAGATACGGATCATGCGATCTTCGCGCTTGCGGCGCTTGGGGTCGTCCTCTCGCTCGCCGTCAAGTTTCTGTTTCATCCGTTGGGCCTGGTCATGAGCGATTGGATTCATTTTCTCGTCGCCGCATCAGCGTTCGGCACGATGAAGCACAGGGAGCCGTATGCAACGATCGGCTGAAGTGCCAGGGATGCCGGCGCAAGTATCATCTCCGGTACAACCGCAGGAACTGCTCGCCGCGCTCGTCTCCAGACGAAGCTGGCTGATCGTCGGCGCGCTTGTCGGCGTGCTCATGGCAGGCGGACTCATACTGCTTCGCGGCACGCGTTGGGAAGCGTCCGCGACGCTTGTGGCCGTCGCTCCACCCCGCATGGGCGGTTTGGCCGACAACCTAACCAGCCAGCTATTGAGCGCCGCGTCGTCCGGGATGACCCCAAGCCCTGCCCTGCTCGTTCGGTTCGCGCAGTTTCACGGCGTCCTGATCGAGGTTGCGCGCTCCGACTTTTCGCCGACGCGACCCGACCTCACGTTTATCGATTCGCTGCTCGGCCCCGGCGCCCGGGAGCTCGATGAGCGCGGCGTCGTCGACGCCATGCGGGCGATCACCAACGTGGACATGGATCGCACAACTGGAACGGTCAGCATTCGTTTCGTCACGCGTGACAGTGCGTTGGCGCGGGCGGGCGTCGCCCGACTGATCGACGCGGTGCGGGACGCGTTCGTGTCGGCGTCGCAGGCGCAGGCCCTGCAGATGCGAATCGCTCAGGCAGTGCGACTCGACAGCGCCGAAGCCGTGTTGCGTCGAACGGAGGAGAGCGAAATGCGCTTCAGGGCCGCGAATCGCGTCGTCGCTCCCGCCTCTGCGGCAGCCCTTCGACTGCGGCGGATCGAACGTGAAGTGGATATCGCATTGCGGGTCTATCAACAGGTAGCCGCCGACGTCGAACTGGCGCGCAGCCAGGAACTCGAGCGGGCGGCCGCGGTGGCCGTCGTTGATCCTGTTCCGAGCCAGATTCCGAGAAGGCCCAGCCGCTCTGCGCTCACACTGGCGCTGGGAATGTTCGTGGGACTGCTTGCTGCCATGGGTGTGGCGCTGCTCGCCCCCCGGCGCGTGAACTCGCATAGCGGATACAGCGTGGCCGGCGAACGAGGTGAACGTCACGTGTCGCGCGGGGCACAGCGTGCGCCTTGAAACGCGTCTGCCATGCGAGTAGTCCACGTGATCGCCGGACTCGGTGTCGGAGGTGCCGAGCACTATCTTCGTCGAATGGTGCTGGCAGGACGAGACGCAGGCAGGAATGAACATATCGTCGTCTCCCTCACCTCCGTTGGCGAGGTGGGAGCCATGCTGCGCGAGGCAAACGTGACCGTGGAAACCCTCGGCATGCAATCCGCGCTCGATTTCTCAACCGCGCTGTTTCGACTCTGCAGACTCCTGCGCGAGCTTCGACCCGACGTGGTTCAGGGATGGATGTATCATGGCGATCTTATCGGGGGGCTTGCCGCCCGGTGGACGCGACAGGGGCGCGTCGTGTGGGGCGTGCGCGCATCAAACCTCGTGGCAGGTACTCCGCTGACCACGCTGATTGCGCGATGGCTGTGTGCACGCCTCTCATCTCGCGTGCCCGATGTAATTATCTGCGCCGCCGAGTCCGGTCGCCGTGTGCATGTCGCCATCGGATATGACGCGGCGAGAACGTGCGTGATCGCGAACGGTTTCGACGTCGACGACGCGTTGCCGTCACCTGCCCATTCAACTACGGTGCGCGCGGCACTTGGATTGCATCCCGATGAGTTGGTTGTGGGCCTGGTTGGGCGCTTTCATCCCATCAAGGACATTCACAACTTCGTGCGTGCAGCGGGGATTCTAGTGCAGCGCACACCCGGGATTCGATTCCTGATGGTGGGCCGAGGCTTCGAGCCAGCGAATCTGGAGCTGATGCAGTGGATCGAGCAGAACGGCGTGCGCGAGAACATGCTACTGGTCGGTGAGCGCAGCGATATCTCGCGCTGCCTTGCCGCTCTCGATGTGTTTGCGCTTTCGTCGCGTGCGGAGGGATTTCCCAACGTTGTCGGGGAGGCGATGGCGGTCGGTGTCCCATGTGTCGTTACCGACGTCGGTGACGCGGCGCGATTGGTCGGTGACACCGGGCGGGTGGTTGCGCCACAGGATCCCACCGCGCTGGCAGACGGCATCGCTGAACTGCTGGCGCTTTCGCACGACGAACGCGTGGCGGCGGGACTACGGGCACGTGCTCGCATTCGCGACGAATTTTCGCTCGCCCGCGCGAGTGCGCGTTACAATGCCGTTTACGCCGGCTTGCTCGCCCGCCCGGAGGCGGCGTGATGTCCTCCAATCTTGACCCTGCCACCGTTCGCGGCTTTGGCGATGAATGGTCGCGCTTCGACCAGAGTGAACTTGACGATGTCGAACGGCAGCAGATCTTCGACGACTATTTTGCGGTGTTCCCCTGGGATCAGATCGGCCGCGACTCCTCAGGTGCGGATATCGGTTGCGGTAGCGGACGCTGGGCGTTGGTGGCCGCACCGCGCGTCGGACTTCTGCACTGCGTCGACCCAAGTGACGCGATCGACGTGGCAAAACGGAATCTTGCGTCGCTCGACAACGTGCAGTTTCATCGCGCCTCCGTCGACGCCTTGCCGTTCGACGACGCGTCGCTGGATTTCGCCTATTCCCTGGGTGTGTTGCATCACGTGCCGGACACTGCGGCCGCGATCGCCAGCGTCGGCCGTGCGCTCAAGCGCGGCGCACCGCTGCTGTTGTATTTGTATTACGCCTTCGACAACCGGCCCATATGGTTTCGCGCACTCTGGCGGGTGAGCGATTGGTTGCGCGTCGGTATCGCACGGTTGCCAATGCCCCTTCGCTTTGTCACTTCACAGCTGATCGCCGCGACTGTGTACTGGCCGCTGGCACGTATCGCACGTGGGCTCGAGGGCCTGGGTGCGCTGCCCGCGAGCTTCCCACTCGCCGCATACCGCAACCTGTCGTTCTATACCATGCGCACGGATGCGCTCGACCGATTCGGTACTCGGCTCGAGCAACGCTTCACCCGCGCACAGATTGCGCGGATGCTCGAAGCCGCCGGCTTTCACGACGTTCGTTTCTCGCCGCGCGTACCGTTCTGGTGCTGCGTCGCGACGAGGACTTGAG
Source organism: Gemmatimonadaceae bacterium (assembly GCA_041747275.1). Taxonomy (GTDB): domain Bacteria; phylum Gemmatimonadota; class Gemmatimonadetes; order Gemmatimonadales; family Gemmatimonadaceae; genus JAABRT01. The sequence continues at coordinate 16,108 of JBGTFN010000038.1, forward strand.
GCCGCATGTGCGGAATCGCAGGCGCGATCATGCCGGGGCGTGGCGGAGCAGACTCACTGCACGCCATGATTGCCTGCGTGCGTCATCGTGGTCCCGACGATGGCGGAATCTGGCATGACGCTTCGTCGGGCGCAGGTCTCGCTCACGCGCGATTGGCCATCCTCGATGTGTCGGACGCCGGCAAGCAACCGATGCATTCGCCGAGCGGCCGCTTCGTGCTGGTCTACAATGGCGAGATCTACAACCACCTGGAGCTGCGCGCGGATCTGGCAAGATCCGCGGATGCACCGCAATGGCGCGGCCATTCAGATACCGAGACTCTGCTGGCCGGTTTTGACGCGTGGGGCGTGGTGGACACACTGCGCCGGGCCGTGGGAATGTTTGCCGTCGGTGTGTGGGACCGTCGCACGCAATCGCTGACCCTGGCGCGCGATCGTATCGGTGAGAAACCACTGTACTACGGCTGGCTCAAGGACACTTTCCTTTTTGGATCCGAGCTTTCGTCACTGCGTGCTCACCCGTCCTTCGATGCGGAAATCGATCGGGATGTCATCGCGCTGCTCATGCGCCACAGCTACATTCCCGCGCCGCACTCAATTTACCGTGGCGTGCGGAAGTTGACGCCCGGCACAACAGTCACGGTATCGCGCGACGCCGGTCAACCGGAGCCGGACGCGTTCTGGGATGCCCGTGACGTGATCGAGTCGGCGTTGGCAGACCCGTTTCGCGGCACGCCCGAGGAAGCAGTAACCGAGTTGGATGGGCTGCTTTCGCAGGCTGTACAGGGTCAGATGATGTCCGACGTGCCACTCGGTGCATTTCTCTCGGGCGGCGTCGACTCGTCGACCGTGGTGGCGCTCATGCAGCATCACTCGGCGCGACCGGTGCGCACCTTCACCGTGGGGTTCGCCGAGTCGGACTACAACGAGGCGGCGCACGCGAAGGCTGTGGCGAAGCACCTTGGAACGGATCACACGGAGGTCTACGTCACGCCGGCGGACGCGCTCGACGTCATTCCCAAACTACCATCGCTATACAGCGAACCGTTTGCTGACTCCAGCCAGGTGCCGACCTACCTCGTGAGCGCGATCACGCGACAACACGTCACCGTCTCACTGTCCGGCGACGGGGGCGACGAACTGTTTGCGGGATACAATCGATACGTCCTCGCCAACGCGCTTTGGACGAGGCTGTCGCGAGCACCACAGGCTGCACGACGCGTGTTGGCCAGGGGGTTGCTGAGTGTCTCCAGCGGCATGTGGAACCGCGTGCTCGGCCCCCTGCAGCACTTCTTGCCCGCCACGCTCGCGCAGGCCAACATCGGCGACAAGGTATTGAAAGGTGCCGGTGTGCTGGCAGCTCCCGACGCGGCTGAGTTGTATCGTCTGCTGGTGAGTCAATGGCATGATCCCGAACGTCTCGTGCTGGGAGCGCGCGAGCCCGTCACGATACTCACCGATCCGGAGAGACACGCCCGCACGGACGGCTTTGTGCACGCGATGATGGCGCTGGACCTGATGACTTACCTGCCCGACGACATTTTGGTCAAGGTAGATCGCGCGGCGATGGGGGTGAGTCTCGAGACGCGCGTACCGCTGTTGGACCATCGCGTGGTGGAGTTCGCGTGGCGCCTTCCACTCGAGTACAAGCTACGAGAAGGCGTCAGCAAGTGGCCACTTCGACAAGTGCTGTATCGCTACGTGCCGAAAGCCCTGATCGAGCGACCCAAAATGGGGTTTGGCGTTCCGATCGGAGCATGGCTCCGCGGGCCGCTCCGGGAGTGGGCCGAGGAACTGTTGAGGGAGTCTCACCTGCGGGAACAGGGCTATTTCGACCCGCTATTGGTGCGAGCAAAGTGGGGGGAACATCTGTCTGCGTCGCGCGACTGGCAATATCAGTTGTGGAACGTGCTCGTGTTTCAGGCCTGGTTGGCTGATCGGCAATGAGTCGCCCGCACCTTCTGTTCGTGGTCACGGAAGACTGGTACTTCGTATCGCACCGACTTGCGCTTGCGACCGCCGCAGACCGCGCGGGGTACCGCGTCAGTGTCGCGACCCGCGTGCAGGATCACGGTGCAGAGATCGAGGCTGCAGGTATTCATCCGATCGCATGGCGGCACCGGCGCGGTAGCCTGAATCCGTTCCGAAAGCTCGCTAGTCTGGCGGCGCTTGTGCGCATTTATCGTCGTGAGCGGCCCGACATCGTGCATCACGTCGCGCTCGAGCCGACGCTGCTCGGTGGTGTGGCGGCGCGCATGACGAAGGTACCGCGAGTCATCAATGCGGTCGCGGGCATGGGATGGCTCTATGCCTCCAGCGACGGCCTCGCGGCATCACTACGGCCACTGGTGCGACAGTCGTTGGCGCGACTCTTCCGACATCCGTCCATGTCGGCAGTGGTGCAAAATCCGGATGATGAACGGGTACTGGCACAGCTTGGCGTTCCTGCGAGTCGACTTGAACTTGTACCGGGCGTCGGTATCGATCTGTCGCGCTATTCATCAACTGCCGAACCTGATGGCGAAGTGCCTGTTGTCGTACTGCCCGCGCGCCTGTTGCAGGACAAGGGAGTGCAGGAGTTCGTCGAGGCGGTGCGACTGCTGCGTGCGCGGGGTATCAACTTTCGCGCCGTGCTCGCCGGATCGCCCGATCCACACAACCCTTCCTCTATATCCCCCCACATTGTTGCCGCGTGGGTGGCCGAGGGTGTCGTGGAACACCTTGGTTGGGTACGTGACATGCCGTCACTGCTCGCTACGTCACATATTGTCTGTCTGCCTTCATATCGCGAGGGACTGCCAAAAGCATTGCTGGAAGCCGCGGCTGCTGGGCGGCCGATTGTCACCACCGATGTGCCGGGCTGCCGTGCCGCGGTGCGCGACGGCGAGAATGGACTGTTGGTGCCGGCCCGCGACGCAGCTGCCCTCTCGCGTGCGCTGC
>JBGTFN010000039.1:0-9633 GCA_041747275.1 Gemmatimonadaceae bacterium
ACTTCACAAAGCGCCCCGGGCGGGCTCCTCATGAAGCACTGCCAGCGGTAACTCGAAAGTTACGCGGCGAGCGCCAGGTTGTTGTTGGCGTTTAATGGTTTCCCAGGTGTTTTACCAGGAGCCCGAGGACCTGGACACGCAACCACAGCTTCACTAAACCCGTCGAAACCAGTGCACCCCCGATATCGAACGGTCCAGCAACTGCCCTTTACTTGTGCCAACAAGTTTCCTGCTCGTACTGCATGCTGAAACACTACGCAGCAACGTCAACCGCAACTTCGTCTGACACCGCCGCCTCAGTCAATACCCTTGGCTGAGAGGCAGGATCCGCGAGGTAGGCGGCAAAGATCCCCTCCACCTCACCGAACGTGTTCACCTGATGCAGCTTGCGGCGCAGTTCCGCCGAGTTGTGCAGCCCCTTCACGTACCAGCCCAGGTGCTTGCGAAACTCGTACGCGGCGCCGTCCGGGTCGATTTCGTACTCCTGCACCATGCGCGCGTGCTCGAGCGCGATCCGAAACCGCTCGGCCACGCCCGGTGTCTCGGGCACGGGCAATCCGTCGAGCATCGCGCGCGCCTGATTGAACATCCACGGCTGACCGAACGAGCCGCGGCCCACCATGATGCCGTCCGCATTGGTGTGCTCGCGCATGCGCACGATGTCCGCCGGCGACTTGATATCCCCGTTGCCGATCACCGGGATGTCCAGTGCCTCGGCCACCGCAGCAATCTCATCCCAGTTGGCCAGCCCTGTGTACATCTGCGTACGCGTCCGCGCGTGAAGTGCGAGCGCGCGGGCTCCCGCGTCCTGACACACGAGCCCGATCTTGACCGGATCGCGCATCTCCTCGTTCCAGCCGCTTCGAATCTTGACCGTCACCGGAAGGTGCGTCGCCGCTGCCACGGCCCGAATCACATCGCGCACGAGCGTCAGGTCGCGCAGGCAGCCTGATCCGCCGTTCCGCCGGACCACTTTCTTGACCGGACAACCGAAGTTGATGTCCACGAACTCGGGCTGAAACACATCGGTCACCAGCGCGGCCGCGTCGCCCATGGCGGCCGGATCGGAGCCGAAGATCTGCACACCGATCGTGCGCTCATCGGCCGAGAAACGCAGCTTGGAAAGCGTTGCCTGGTTCTCGCGACGAATGCCTTCCGCCGACAGGAACTCGGTGACGACGACGTCCGCCCCATGCGCGCGACACAACCGCCGGAACGGAGATTCCGACACGCCCGCCATGGGCGCGAGAAACAGCGGCACCGCGTGCGGGACCGGATATGGGAACGTCTTGACAGTGCTCACCTTACAAAGCTAGCCGAGCCGTCATGGAGCGGCAACGCAGCAACTCGCGTCAGACCGCCGCCGCGCCGTTTGACTTGTAGGGGCTACGGGTTAGCATTGAGGGCTATGGAACTCCGCGAATTCTTTTCCGAAGATGCCGTCAAGCTCGAGCTCGAGGGCACCACGAAGGACGAGGTGCTGAAGGAACTCATCTCCCTGCTCAAGCTCGATGAGAAGGCCGAGGGGATGCTCTTCAAGATGCTCAAGCGCCGCGAAAACCTCGGCTCCACGGGCATTGGCCGTGGAATCGCGATTCCGCATTGTCGTTCGCTCGTCGTCAACCGGCTGCGCGTCGCGTTCGGTCGCAAGATCACGGGTCTCGACTTCAAGGCGATCGACGACAAACCGGTGCATTTCATGTTTCTCATCGTCGCGCCGCCGCTCGAGGTCAGCAATCAGTATCTTCCGGTGCTCGGCAAGATCGCGCAGTTCAGCAAGGAGCCCGACGTGCCGCAGCGGCTGCTGACGCTGCCCACGCCGGCCGACTTCATGGCGTTGCTCGAAGAAAAGAAGATCTGAGGCATCGATCGCAGCGAGGGCAGACCCTCGCTGCCCTCACGGCACCGGCATCACCGTATTCTGAGGCGCCGCTGCATCCACCTCCACGCGGCTGATATCGCCGCGTAGGCGCACGACCACGCGCCAGGTCTGCAGAATCGCTGCGGACGCCAGGCCGGCAGTCAGGCCCCACCAGAGGCCGCGTTCTCGCAACGGCGTGAGAAAGCCCAGCGTCGCGCCCAGCGGAATGCCCACGCCCCAGAACGCGACCATGTGCAGGATGGCGGGTATTCGTGTGTCGCCGGTGCCGCGCAAGACTCCGCTCGTGACGGCCTGTGTGCCATCGAACACCTGAAAGACGCCCGCGATCGGGATGAGCGAAATCGCGACCGCGAGGGTCGCTGCATCCTGCGTGTAGCGCGTCGCCAGGAAACCTGGCACGGTAATGAATACTGCCGCGCTGCAGCACATGAACGCGACGGCGCAGACGATCGCGGCAGCCGCATCACGTCGCGCCGTGGTCACGTCTCCGCGACCGATCGCACGCCCAACCACCGCCGCCGCTGCACCGGAGAAGCCCAGCGGCACCATGAATGTGAGCGCGGCCATGTTCAGCGCGATCTCGTGGCCGGCCAGCGACGCCGTGCCCATCCAGCCCATGAAGATGGTTGTGATGCCAAATGCGAACGCTTCGAAAAACCACTGCGTCCCTATGGGGGCACCGATGCCAACCATGCGGCGCAGCGGCGCCCAGTGCAGCGCCTCCGGACGCCATGGCTGAATGCTCGGCTTGAGCAGCGGCCACGCCGTCGCGACCAGCATGAGCGCCATCGCCCACTGCGATACGGCCGTAGCCCAACCCGCACCCACCACACCCATCGGTGCAAAACCAAAATTGCCGTAGATAAAGGCATAGTTGGCGACCACGTTGACGATATTTGCGGCAATGACCGCCAACACGATCGGTCGAACCGGGCCCATCGCCTGCAACGCCTGTCGCCACACATTGAAGAGAAGAAATGGCAACACGCCGAGCAGCCGCCGGCGCGAGTACTCCGCCGTCGGCTCGATCACATCAGCGGGTTGTTGCAACGCCGACAGTACCCATTCGCCCGGTGTCAACGCGAGCATGATGATCACGGAGAGCGCAACGGCCAGCACCATACCACGCTGGACACCACGCGCGACACCAGTCTCGTCGCCGGCACCGACAGCCTGCGCGACCACCGGATCGATGGCGTACAACAGCCCGATGCCGAAGATCGAGACGTTGAAGAAGTAGAAATTGCCAAGTGCAACGGAGGCGATCGCATAGCCGCCGAGCCGGCCTACCATGAGGGCGTCCACCACGCCCATGAGTTGGATACCGACGCTGACGAGCACGATGGGCGCCGCGATGCGGGCCATCTCTCGAAGGTCGGGGCCGAAACGTTGCAGTCGGGCGATCATGTCATGGGGCGAAGCAGGGTGTCCATCAGGATAACCTGCCTGCGCCGCACTGCATCATGGGCCGACAGGTACCGGCCCATGATGGTTACAAACTGTCAGCGCGACGACGTCGTGCTTGACTTCGCGGCCTGCACCAACTCGCGCACTTCACGCAGCATGCGCGGTGCGTCGTAGGGAATGCCGTCCTTGATGGTCCAGGCGACCCCCGCATTGGTGCCCGCCGCTGCGCCTTCGAGGGGCGGATAGAACACCTTGAGATCCGCAAGCGGGTTGCCCTTCACCACGATCACGTCGGCCAGATGTCCCGCGCGCACGCGACCCAGCCGCGATTCCTCACCAAGGATGCGCGCGTTGTTGAGTGTAGCGTGCTGCAACACGCGCAGCGCAGGAAAGCCCGCTTCCTGATGCAGCTCGAGCTCGCGAATGAGACCAAAGCCGTACACCTGATAAATGAAGCCCGCATCCTCGCCTGCACCGATGATGCCGCCGTAGCTTTCGAAGTCGCGCAAGGCCTTGAACCAGATCTGGTAGTTCTCCTTCCAGTACGTCTCGTCGATCGAACTCCAATTGGCGAAGTACGAACCGTGGCTGGCGGGGTCCGGACGGAAAAATTTCTCGAGCGTGGGATGCAGATAGTCCTTGAACCACGGCTGTGATTCCGCACGCTGCAGATCGCGGCTTGCCTCGTAGATGTCGAGCGTCGGATTCCATGAGACACCCGAGTCGGCGAGCGCCTTGAGCACCGTCTGGAGCCGCTCCGGATCTGCTTCGCGCCACAGGCGACCGGCCAGACGGAAACGCATGCCCTCGTCGTTGTAGTTGAAGTCGGCGGGGAAGTCCTGAACGCCCTTCAGAATCGCGGCATCGGGCACACCATACCAATGCTCGATGCTCGTCAGCCTGCCGGCCGCCGCATCGTTGGCATTCGCTTCGTCCACCGCCATGTGGTGCGCCGTGCGCAGTCCGATCTTGTTCGCCTCGTGGAGCAGCGGCGCGTACAACTCGCGGTCCATCCCGAATAACTTCGTGCCATCTGCGCCCATGGCCTTGAGGTCGCGGGCGCGCTGGCGCACTTCGGCTTCGTTGATGGGGATCGGCATGTAGTTGTAGCGCGCGTACACGAAGAGTCTGGGCGCCGCCACCTCGCCACGCGCACTGCGCGCCTTGAGCTCAAGGGTACGAGTGGTACTGCTTCCCACATCGCGCACGCTGGTGATGCCCATGCCGAGCCACAGTTTGAGCTGGTAGTCGAGCGGCTGGGGAGTGCCACCACGCTCTTCCTGCACATGTCCGTGCAAGTTGATGAGCCCCGGCATCACGTAGTGGCCGGTGCCGTCGATCTCGGCGTCGCCGCTTGCCGGTCGGCGTGCGTTGCCGTCGCGCACAGCCACCGGATCGAGATTCGCAATTTGCACGATCCGGTTCCCTTCGATGACCACGTCCTTCGGGCCCTCGGCCGGCGTACCGTTACCCTCGATCACCATCACGTTGCGGATCACGAGCCGCTGCGGGCGCACGCCGTGCTGCGGCGTAGCGGCGGCGGATTGTGTCACTTGTGCATGCAGCGTGGTGGCGGAACCGGTCAGGACGCACACTGCGGAAACCAGGGTCAGCGCCGAGGCGGAAAAGGCAAGAGTACGCATGGGCATGAGAGAGAGACGAAAGGGACGATAGACCTGTGTCAAGCTGAACCTCGACGGGCCGTCAGTCAAATACCCGGGGGACTGGATGGCAACGCGGACCGCAACCAGCCGGGAATGGATGAACCAGCAGAACTGGATGAATCCGTGGGAACGGTTCTCCCGCCCTGCGCGTATATCACCTGCGAGTCAGCGGTGGTGGGGCTCGGGCTGCTCCATGCGGTTCGTCACCCTGCCGTTTCCTTGTAGCTCCATTTTGTGTTGCGCAGGCTCACTTTTTCCCGGATTGTTTATATGATGAATCGCACGATTGCAGCGCTGTCCCTGATGGCTTTGACCGCTTGCGGCGGTGCGCCGGCCGACGACGCCGAGACAACCGCTATGACCGATAGCACGACCATGGCCGCCGAAGCTCCGGCAATGGCTGCCGGTGACGTTATTGAAGTGGCAGCTGCCGCTGGAACGTTCAACACGCTCGCGCAGGCGCTCACGGCAGCTGGCCTCGTCGAGACGCTGAAGGGCGCAGGTCCGTTCACGATCCTCGCGCCGACGGACGAAGCGTTCGCGAAGATCCCGGAAGCTGACCTGCAGGCATTGCTCGCCAACAAGGAAGAGCTGACCAAGGTGCTCACCTACCATGTGATCTCGGGCAACGTGCCGGCGTCGCAGGTCACCGGTATGACGTCGGCGACGACACTGGAAGGCCGCGACATCACGATTTCGGTGGTGGACGGCAAGGTGATCATCAACGGCAATGCGAACGTCGTCGTGACCGATGTCGCCGCGACAAACGGTGTGATCCACGTGATTGACGCCGTGCTCATGCCACCGGCCATGTAAGTGATGTAGGCTCACGGCGGCCTTCGGGTCATCGAGAGCCACTGCAGCATGAGAAGCCCGTCACTCCGGATTCGGAGTGGCGGGCTTTCTCACTCCCACTCGATCGTCGCGGGCGGTTTGGAGCTGATATCGTAGACCACGCGATTCACGCCGTCCACCTCGTTGATGATGCGATTTGAGATTCGACCGAGTACCTCATGCGGAAAGGCGAACCAGTCGGCCGTCATGCCGTCCGTGCTGGTGACTGCGCGCAACGCGATCACATGTTCGTACGTGCGTCCATCGCCCATCACGCCTACCGAACGCACGGGCAGGAACACGGCGAACGCCTGCCAGATGTCGTTATACAGTCCGGCTGCACGGATCTCTTCGAGATAGATCGCGTCCGACCGCCTCAAGATGTCCACGGCGTATTCGCTCACGGCGCCGAGCACACGAATCGCGAGCCCTGGGCCCGGGAACGGATGACGCCCTACCATTTCCTCCGGCAGTCCAAGTTCGCGTCCCACGTTGCGGACTTCGTCCTTGAACAGCTCACGCAGCGGCTCGATCAACGCGAACTTCATGTCGGGCTTGAGACCGCCGACGTTGTGATGTGTCTTGATTGTCGCCGATGGTCCACCCGTCGCGCTCACCGACTCGATCACATCGGGATAGAGAGTGCCCTGCACCAGGAACGCCGCGTCCTTCCCGGCTTCGGCTGCCGCGTCTTCGAAGACATCGATGAACGTGTGTCCGATAATCGTGCGCTTGCGCTCGGGCTCGTCCACGCTGGCGAGCGCCGACAGGAATCGCTCCTCCGCGCGAACCGTCACCAGCTTGATGCCCAGATGCGCCCGGAACGTACGCTCCACCTGCTCTCGCTCGTGCAGTCGCAGCAATCCGGTGTCCACGAAAATGCATGTGAGCTGGTCACCGATGGCCTTGTGAACGAGTGCTGCGGCCACCGAGGAATCGACGCCGCCCGACAACCCGCAAATCACATGTCGATCGCCAACGAGTTCACGGATGCGCGCCACCTCGAGATCGACGAAGTGTCCGGGAGTCCAGTCGGGCGTGCAGTGACACACGTCGAACAGGAAATTCTCGATGACTTGCGCACCGCGTGCCGTGTGCGCCACTTCAGCGTGAAACTGAATGGCGTGAATCGGTCGTGATTCGTGACGAAAGCCCGCGAGCGTGTGACCGCTGCGCGCGGTCGCGACGTATCCCGACGGCACCTCATCCACGTGATCGCCATGGCTCATCCAGACTGTGCTGCGCTCACCGACGTCAAACCCGCCGAAGAGACCCTCGTTCTCCAGCACTTCGATTTCGGCACGACCGTACTCGCGCCGTCCGCCAGCTGCGACACGTCCGCCGGCGAGCTTGGCAAGCAGTTGCATGCCATAGCACACACCAAGCACCGGTGCGATGTCGAGCAGCGTCGGATCGATGGTTGGCGCACCCGCGTCATTCACCGAGTTCGGGCCACCCGAGAGAATGATGCCATCGGGCTTCCACTCTCGAATCCATTCCACCGAGCGCGTCGCGACCGGATGGATTTCCGAATAGACTCGGGCTTCGCGCACGCGACGTGCGATAAGCTGCGTGAACTGCGAGCCGCAATCGAGAATGAGGATGCGACTGCCCATCAGAACTTCCACTCCGGTCCAGTAAGCTTGATGAACTCCACGGCCTTGGTGGAGAGATCGAGAATCGCGCCCGAAGGCTCGCCATACACCCACCCGCACGCTTCGCCGGGATTGACGATGATGGTGTCGCCGCGCGTCTTCATTTCCGCCATGTGCGTGAAGCCGTGCACCACGACCTGATGCTGGGCCAGCGAGCGCTCGTGCACGTCGTTGATGTCGTGGACCACGAGAATCTGTACGCCGCCGAACTCGAAGCTGTGCGGCGACTCGTACAACTCGGCGCCAAGCGCGGTCTGTGCCGCTCCGCGCAATCCTTCGGGATCGCCGTCGTTGCGCCCGAATACGCCCAGCAGGGGCACTTGCAGGTCCTGCATGGCGCGCAATGTGAACGGCGAGCACCAGTCGCCCGCGTGAATGATCACCGCGACACCTTCGGCCAGCATACGCTCCACCAACTCGCGCACCGCGGGCACGCGGTCATGACTATCCGAGAGCAGTCCAATCTTCACTCAGGCACTCCTCCAGTGGAGGTGCGCCCGTTCGAGTCGCACCAGGTCTTCCAGACGCTCCCGCTCCGTGGCCAGCGCGAAGCGATCCCCATCCACGACCACTTCCGCAGGTCTGGGGCGCGAGTTGTAGTTGGACGCCATCACAAAACCGTACGCACCTGCGGTCTGGACGGCGAGCAGGTCACCGGGTTCGACATCAGGCATGGTGCGTGCAAGCGCGAGAAAATCTCCTGACTCGCACACGGGGCCCACAACATCCGCTACCACGGATTGCTGCACATCGCGCACGGCATCGATACGGTGAAACGCCTGGTAGTGCGACGGACGTACCAGATCATTCATGCCCGCATCGGTGATGATGTACTCCTTGCCGCCACTACGTTTGCGGTAGAGCACGCGAGTGAGCAGCGCACCCGACTCGGCCACCAGAAATCGACCGGGTTCGAACACGAGCGACACGCCGAGCCCACGCACCGCATCAGCGACGCCGGCGGCAAAGCGCTCTACGTCGGCCGGTGCTTCGTTGTCGTAGGTGACCGCAAGTCCGCCGCCGATGTCGAGCCACTGCAGCGTGCTCACACCCGCCTCACGAAGGGCCGCAATCAGCGGCTTGATGCGCGCGAGCGCATTGGCGTAGGGTTCCCACGTCGCAATCTGCGAGCCGATGTGCATGTCGAGACCCACGAGCTTCACGTTCGCCAATTCGTGCGCGAGCAGGGCCACATGCAGCGCGTCGTCGTACGGAATGCCGAACTTGTGGCCCTTCTCACCGGTGCGGATGTACTCGTGCGGACTTTCCACCGAAACTTCGGGATTGATCCGCAGCGCGACCGCAGCGACCGCATCGCGCTCGGCGGCAACCTGCGCGAGCAATCGCAGCTCACCCTCTGATTCGACGTTGATGAACAGCACGCGTGCATCGAGCGCGAGCGCGAGCTCCTCAGCGGTTTTGCCCACGCCACTGAACACCACGTCAGCGCCGCCGAATCCGGCCTCGCGGGCCCGGTACAACTCCCCAGCCGAGACGATATCAACGCCGGAGCCAAGCTCCTGCAGGGTGCGGAGCACGGCCAGGTTCGAGTTTGCCTTGACGCTGAAGTGGATGCGATGTGCGACGTCGGGAAGTGCGTCCATGAGCGCCGATTCCAGACGTCGGTATTGCTCACGAATGCGGCCCGCGCTGTACACGTACGTGGGTGTGCCTACCGCCTCCGCGATGCGCTCCAGCGGCACGCCTTCCGCGTGCAGTGCGCCATCGACGCGGTTGAAGCCGGGGTTCAGTACGCCTTGGCCCATAAAACCTCATGCTTTGCCGGGCGACCGGTAACCATGCAGGTGGTCGGCGCCTCGGGTGACCGGAACTCCGCATCAGGAATGACGCGAATCGTTGCCTTCGTCTCCGCCTTCACCTGCGCCTCGACTTCAGGATCGCCGCACCAGCCCGCGTACACGAAGGCGCCGTCGCCCTCCATCACTTCCTTGAACCGCTCGTACGAGATGCGCTCCCGGATCGAGTTGGCCTCCATGCGAGCGCGTGCGGACGCGAGCATCTCGCGCTGAATCGCCTCGAGACGTGCGGGCAACTCCGTCGCCAGATCGTCCATCGACACGGACGTCTTCTCGCGCGTGTCACGGCGCACGAGCATGCACGAGTTGGACGCCAGATCGCGCGGACCGATCTCGAGGCGCAGCGGAATGCCGCGCAGCTCCCAGTGGTAGTA
>JBGTFN010000040.1:0-4729 GCA_041747275.1 Gemmatimonadaceae bacterium
CACACCGTTCACGGTTGCGGTGTACGGTGAACAGTTGACGGTGGCGGCGGACGGGAGGCAGAGGAAACGCGCGCCACTCCGGAATGGAATGGCGCGCGTTTTTTTTATGTCGCAGGGGGCTCAGTGCTTCTTCTTGTTCGCGTCGCCGCGCAGGATGCGGGAAAAACTCCACGTGAGCAGCGAGAGCACCGCGCCCCAGGAGAGCGTCATGAAGATGATGGCGGTGCGCGTCATGTGAGTGTCTCCTGTCCGGTGATGACTTCGGTGAATCCCTTGCGATCGTCGTAGCGATTGCGCTTCCATGCCATGCGTACGAGCACCACGAACGTGACGACGATCAGCGCGAGGATCGCTCGTGAGGCGTGCACGAACGGCACCATCGCGGGATCAGGCACCGCACCGCCTGGTGTCTTCTCCATCGTGAGAATCGGCCACGCATCGGTCACGCCCCACCACACGAGGATGGTGAACAGGTACAGCGGCGTGATGTACGTCATCACGAATTTGAAGATGCGGGGCAACCGGATGTCCGCGCCCTCATGCAGCGATTCCCAGGCGCGTTCCGGCTTGAATACCCACATGAACAGCACCACTTCAATCGACGCGAACAACACGAGTCCAAACGTGCCCGCCCAGTAGTCCCACTCGTCGAGCATTCCATACTGCAGCCAGAAGATCTGCAGCAATCCCAGAATAAGCACGACGCCGCCGAGTCCCCACGCCACCGTCTCGCGGCGGATTCCGAACTCCTCGCGGAAGAAGGCCACGATCGGCGTCGCCATCGCAACGGACGATGTGATGCCCGCGAAGAACAGCAACCCGAACCACATCACGCCGAGCAGGTTGCCGAGCGGCAACTGCTGGAACACCACGGGCATGGTAGCGAAGCCGATGTTGAACGAACCGGACGAGGCGACCTGCATGGCGCCGGCCACGCCGAAAAACACAACCGCTGCGGGAATGGCAATGGAACCGCCGAGCACCACTTCCGCCGTTTCGTTGGTCGCGGCAGTGGCGAGGCCGGAGAGCACGATGTCGTCCCGCTTGGTCAGGTACGACGCGTACGCCTGCAGCGTGCCCATGCCGACCGACAGTGTGAAGAAGATCTGTCCGGCCGCAGCCAGCCACAGCCCGGGACGTGACAACTGCGAGAAGTCTGGATTGAAGATGAAGTTGAGTCCGTCCGCCGGTGACGGGCCGCCCGGCGTCAGCGGGTCCATCGTGAGAATTACCACGGCAAGCACGGCCGCGAACAGAAACAGGATCGGCATGCCGATGCGGGCCAGCTTCTCGATGCCGGCGCTGATGCCGCGCGACACGACCCAGATGTTCACGACGAGCGTGATGAAGAAGAACACGAACGGCTTCCACATGCCGTGCACGCTGCTGTCACCGATCATCTGGTATGACTGCAGGTAGCCGACCATCGCGGCCTGCGTGTCATTGCCGAAGTAGTCCTTCGTCAGCGAGAAGAAGGTGAAGGCGAGCGTCCAGCTCTCGATGTACGTGTAGTAGATCATGATCACCAGCGGGATGATCAACCCGATCACTCCCACATACTTCGCGGCCGGATGCTTCCACAACGCGGCGAACATGCCCGGCACGTGTCCCTTGCGGTATCGGCCCGCGTTTCGGCCGATGCCCCACTCCACCCACATCAACGGAATTCCGAGCAGCAGGAATGCCGTGAAGTACGCAATCATGAACGACCCGCCGCCGTTGTTCGCGGCTTGCGACGGGAACCGCAGGAAGTTGCCAAGACCGACGGCATTGCCGGCCATGGCGAGAATCAAGCCAATGCGACTACCCCAGTTCTCATTGGCGGAACTGGGCGCATCCTGTGGAGACACACGGACTCCGGGTAAAAGGGAGAGAGGGAACCGGCACAGAACGCAATCGCGATTGCGATCGGAAAACCAGTGGGCTCTCCCTGATTCTTCGGCCGTCAGCGGTTGCCGAACTCCCTCGCGGGCACCGTGCGCAGGTAGCGGATCAGCGCCCGCATTTCGGTCGGGGACAGCAGCGCGGTGTAGCGCGCAGGCATGAAGGGATCCAACACGGTTCCGTCTGGACGCTGGCCGGTGCGCAGAACGCTTTCCAGCTGCACGTCGCTGAAATGTCCGATGCCGGACGGCGTCAGGTTCGACGCGGCTTTGAACTCCGGCGGCGTGCCGGGCACTTTGCCGCCGAAGAGGCCAGGTCCATGGCAACCGGTGCACCCGCCTACCTCCGCCATGTAGCGGCCATACGAAACCGACGTATCGGGGGGCATGGTCGCCGGCGCTCGCGTGCCATGATCGAGTCGCGCTGCGGGCACGATCGGAAGCTGGCCGAGCGCGAGCAGCGTACGTCCGACTGGACGCAGTGCGAGCGGCTCCAACTCGCGGTCCACCGGCGGCATCGCGCGGATGTAGGCAATGATCGCGGCGACGTCATCATCTGCCATGTTGATCCAGTCATCCGATGGCATGAACACCGCGGGACGCCCATCACGCTTGACGCCATGGCGAATGGCGCGCGCCAGTTCAGCGTCGCTGTAGGAGGCCAGCACGCCACCCTTGCCCGTCGTCAGGTTCGACGCGGTGATGCGAGCGAACGCCGGGTCGTCGATCATCACCGAGCCGCCAAGGTCCGATGTGTGGCATTCCACGCACTTGCCGATCGCTGTGACGAGATGCTGACCGCGTGCCAGGGTGGCGCTGTCGTGCAGCACGGGAATGTCGCGCAACGGGACTTGCGTGTATGACTTCGTGATTTCACGCTGGCTGAGTGCGTACACGGTGCCTGCTGCCGCGACTGCCAGCACCAACACCACGCCCAGCGTGTAGAGCACCGCCCGCATCCATCGGCGCATGGCGCCACCTCCGTCTCATCGTCGAGTGCCGATCCTGCTGTGGACCGGCCAAAGCTCGCGATTACGGAGCTCTCGTGCGCAGGTCGAATGACCCGCTCGCCTGCGAAGCGGGGACACCCGACACGCCGCCGGAGACGACGAACGCCATCACTTCGGAGCTCGGCAGGTTGAGAAGCTCGACGCGGTCGGCGCTGACCACAACGAGTTGTCCCGAGAAGTTGTACGAGTGCGGACAGTACACGCTGACAAAGCCGGGCAGGCCGAGCGTTGCGAGCGAATGTCTGGTCACAAAACCGAACAGGCGGACGTTGCCCGCGTCATCGATGCGAAGCGAAACGGGCACGTCGAAGCGGCGCTTCTCCCCGGTGAATGCATTGAGGATATCGCGCACGGCATTATACAGCAGGCGCACCAGCGGCAATCGATCGAAGAGGCGGTCGAACACGCCCACGGCGGAGCGCGTCACGAAGTGTGTGGCCAGAAACCCCACGAACGTGACGAGGCCCACGGTGATCGCGAGTCCCAAGCCCGGCGTCTCGATCGGCAGCAGCGCGTCCACCGAGGTGAGCACCCACACCAGCACGCCGACCGTAATGACGATCGGCGCCATGAGCACCAACCCGCGACCGAAATAGCCTAACAGTCGTCCCACTCCCCTCCCCATGCGGCCAAGCCGCAAACAGTGATCGCCCCGACCGCGACAACATCCGAACTCGGCAGCGCGTAGCCGATCGTATGTCCACCGTGCAACTTGGTGGGATGCTGCCCGGGGAGCCACCCCGGCGCGTGATGTACCGTGCGGGGCTGCCGCATGTCGTCGCCATCAACCCGTGTTTCCGATGCTTCTCTTTCCGACTCCCGCGAACCCCCGTGGATGCCGGGCCTCCCGGCCGGCCGACGCGTCCCGATTTGCAACACGTGCCGCGCTTGTTCTCAGTGCACTGCTCGTGCTGCCCGCGCATTTCGCCGATGCGCAGTCGATGCGCAAGCCCATCACGCAGGATGTGTACGACTCGTGGCGCGGTATTCTGTCACCGACCATGTCGCGCGACGGCGGGTGGGTAGCGTATACCAACTCACCCACGATCGGCGACGGCGAGCTGGTCGTGCGTTCCACCACCGCTCCGACGCAGTTCACGGTGCCGCGTGGATTCACGGGGCGACCCAATGATCGGCCCGGCGGTGGGGGCGGCGGATTCAGCACTGGCGCGCCCAGCTTCAGTGCCGACGGAAAGCATGTGGCGGCGCTCATCTATCCCACGCAATCCGCCGTGGAGTCGGCGCATCGCGACCGGCGTCGTGCCGCGGAGGCCACTCGCACAAATCTCGCGATCATGGCGCTGCCGTCGGGTCAGGTGACGACGCTGCCTCGCGTACGCGGCTTCCGCATGGCGCGCGATGGCGGACGGTTCGTGTTGTATCAGGCCGAAACCGATTCCTCCGCTCGCGGAGACTCGGCTGGGGCGCCTGCAGGTCGTCCGGCGGCGGGTGAAAGGGCCGCCGGTGGCGATTCGGTGCGTCCGCGCGCGCCAAGACCTGAGACCGGGAGTGCGCTCACGATTCGCACGCTGGCGACGGGCGAGGAGGTCAGGCTCGACGACGTCACCAGCTACACGCTGCACGACAACGAGAAGTGGCTCGTGTATGCGGTCGGTGAAGTTGACTCCACCAGGAGCGGTCTGTATCTGCGCGATCTCACGGCGGGCACGGTGCACGCACTGCGCACCGGCAAGGCTCGTTACCGGAACCTCACCTTTGACCGTGAAGGGACGCAGGTCGCATTCCTCGAGGCGGTGGCCGACAGTGTGCCGGCCGCTCGCGCGTCGTACAGCGTGTACCACGCCAGCCTCGTCACACGCCGGAACGCACCGCCGG
>JBGTFN010000041.1:0-5868 GCA_041747275.1 Gemmatimonadaceae bacterium
GCCCAAACCTCGCCTCGGCGCTGCAGGGCGGTGGGCGCTCATCGTCGGGCGGACGCGCGCAGCGGCTGGCGCGCTCGACGCTCGTGATCACAGAACTCGCCATGGCGACTTCGCTCACCGTCGGCGCCGCGCTGCTCATTCGCAGCCTGTGGATGCTGCAGCAGGTGAATCCAGGATTCGAATCGGCGCAGGTGCTCAAGGCGGAGTTTCAGCTGCCCGCATCACGCTATCCGCAGAGCTTCGATGATTTTCCGAACTGGCCGGAGCATCGGCGCTTCGCCGAAGAAGTTCGGGCACGCGTGTCTGCGCTTCCCGGTGTGACGTCGGTAGCGCTGGCAACGGCGAATCCCATGGATGCCGGTTTCACGAACTCGCTCGTCGTCGTCGGCCGAGAGAGCGAGGCGAACGACTGGCCCGAGCCGAGCATTCGTACGGTGAGCGCCGGATACTTCGAGACGATGGGCGTGCCGCTGCGCGAGGGTCGTGCCTTTAGCGACAGCGACGACGCAGCGGCCTTGCCCGTGGTGATGCTCAACGAGAGCGCACGACAAACGTTTTTCGACGATCGTGACGCGATCAATGCGTCACTGCGTCTGTGGGGCGCCGAGCGTCGGGTGATTGGCATTATCGAGGGTGAGCGCATTCAGGGGCTCGCGAAGGACGCGCCGCCGGCCGTCTACCTGCCGCTCTCTCAGGTCCCGATCGCCAACGCGATCCTCGTATGCACCACGGGCGATCCGCGCGCGCAGATCGCGGCAGTGCGTAGCGCCGTGCGTGAAGTGGATCCGCAGCTCGCGCTGTTCGGCATCGAGCCGCTGGACGACACCATTGCGGGTTCGCTCGCACAGCGACGCTTCACGATGCTGCTGCTCACGACCTTCGCCGTGCTCGCGCTCTCACTGGCAGTGATCGGCGTGCACGGCGTGTTGAGCTACTCCGTGGCGCAACGCACGCGGGAGATCGGCATCCGCGTGGCGCTTGGTGCGAATCTGTCGAACGTGCGACGGCTCGTCATGGCCGAAGGCCTGGGGCTGGCCGTGATCGGTATCGCGCTCGGCCTCTGCGGTGCGCTCGCGCTGTCGAGTGGAATGCGCTCGCAGTTGTTCGGCGTGCAGGCGTTCGACGTTGGCACGTTTGCGCTGGTGTCGGCAGTGCTCATGACCGTGGCGATGCTCGCGTGCTGGTCGCCGGCGAGTCGCGCGGCGCGGGTGGATCCGATGGAGGTGTTGCGGGAGGAATAGCTGTGTGCTAGTGCACCCACATTTGCCCCTTACGACACGCTGCACGCCAACCACCGGCTCGCGTCGTGTCCCGATGGGCGACACAGTCATAGGTGCCCGACGTGGTGGCGTGGCGCATGGCAATGTCGATAATGACCATGCTGTCATTCACGGCGCGCGGCACCAGCGGCGTGAAGATCCACGGATCTTCGCCCGGGGGATCGGGTTCGGTGCTGTACCGGAAAGGAGACCCGAAGGTGGGCGGACAGCGCTTTGCAGCGACCACGGTGTATGTCGGACGTGACAACGCGCGCAGCAAGGTGAGTGGTGGTTGCACCGGCGTGCCGGACATGCCGAGCGCGAGGCAGGCGATGCGCGCCTGATATGCGGGGTGAACCGGCAGCGATGCGAGCAGCGTGTCAACTGCTGCGGCGGCGATGGCGATGTGCCGCGAGTCCGCCACGGGGCCGGCATTCGGCACGATGACGGGTCCGCCAATGACGAGGCGCCAGCGTCCCGCTTCAAATGCCTGGGGCGATAACAGCGACGGTGGGACCTGCAGGAGCGCGCGCGTCGACGGCGGTACGAACTCGAACACGTGCTCCACCGTGTCCTCCACGAGGCGGGTCTCCCTACGTGCGGGGCTGAACCGCCAGCGTGGAATCGTGTGCTTGACCGCGTTGGTCAGCAGCTCATGCGACGACTCATGCACGTCGAGCGTCGACATGCGCGGCCGCCCGGTGGTGTCGACGACGACGCGCAGGCGCACGACGCCGCCGAACATGGCATCTCGCAACATCATGGGATATGCAGGAGCCGCGTTCAGGCTGTCCGGCATTGCCGCCCGTGCGTCGCGTGCGCGCTGTCCTGCAAGGGGCGTGGCCAACATCACACAGGATATGAGCGTTCCGAGATATCGCGCCGTCCACGCGCGCGCTCGGTGGAAGCCACGCGCTGCGTGTGGAACGGTGCTATCTCGCATCCCTGTCATTCGTTTGAGTGGTCTGGCACGATGCGCGTTCGGCCGAGTGACATTCCTCTCCATGTCAGCCAGAATCCGAACGCCACTTCGATGGCGGCGATCAGATAAGGGACGGCCGTGTGATCGGGGAGCTTCATGAAGATGGCGGCGACGCCGACCAGACACATCAGTGCCGCGAGCAACCAGTAGGTCGCATCACCATACGCGGTGCGAAAGCCGAAGTAGTGCGCTCCCACGGCGATGGCAGCGAGGGGAAAGACGAACTCCGGCCGGTGGGGAATCAGCAACCAGGCGGCGAGCAGGCCACCCAGCATGGGGGGGATCGTCTCAATCACCGTGCGGCCCCCCGTGTTGTGCTTTGGCGGTGGCGCACGACGAAAGACGGCGCGCACGATCACTGCGGATACGGGAAAGATCAGCATGCCGCCGAAGAACAGCACGGTGAATCCGGAGGCAACGTCGGACCTGCTCGCAACGACTGCTGCGGCCAGCCACAAAAAGCCCGACACCACTGCTCCCGGACCTCCATGCACATACGATTCACGAAGTTCTTCCTGAACGGTCACTGTGTCTGTCATGGTTTCGCTGTGTTGACTCGGCTCGCAGGTGAGCACCTGGCATCAGGCCGCTATCGGTCCTCGCTAGCTCCGGCTCCCACCCGTGCCTCCAGATCCCCGAGCACATCCTCGATCTGCGCGAGCGCCGAGCGCAAGTCGTCGGCGATCTCCTGCGCGAGCAGATGCGGCTCGGGCAGGTTTGCCGAATCCTCGAGGCTCTCATCGCGCAGCCAGAAAAGGTCGAGGCTCACCTTGTCGCGCGCCAAGATCTCTTCGTAGGTGTACGGCCGCCAGCGACCTTCGGGCGTCGACGCCGACCACGTCGCCTGCCGCTGGTTCCGTTCACCGGGGCGATAGCACGCGACGAACTCATCGAGGTCGACGCGTGCCATGCGTTTCGTCTTCAGCGTGAAATGTTTGTTGGTGCGCAGATCATACACCCACAGAGTCTTGGTCCACGGCTCCTTTGCACCGGGCCTTCGATCGAAGAAGAGCACGTTGGCCTTGACGCCCTGCGCGTAAAAGATGCCGGTGGGCAGACGCAGCAGCGTGTGCACGTCGCACTCTTTCAGCAGGTTGCGGCGCACGGTCTCACCGGCACCGCCTTCGAACAGCACGTTATCGGGCACGACGACGGCGGCGCGGCCGTGGACCTTGAGCATCGACTTCACGTGCTGCACGAAGTTGAGCTGCTTGTTCGAGGTCGTCGTCCAGAAGTCGGGTCGATTGTAGGTGAGTGTCTGTCGGTCTGAGTCGCCATCCTGATTCACGACAGTGATCGACGACTTCTTGCCGAACGGTGGGTTCGTGATCACGACGTCCGTGTGCGCATCAGGTTCATCGCGCAATGCATCATCGGTGCGAATGGGCGGCTCGCGGTCATCGATGCCGTCGGGGCCGATGCCGTGCAGGTAGAGATTCATCCCACACAGACGCGAGACGTTGGGCACGAGCTCGATGCCGCGCAGCGCCTCGAAGCGCAAGTGACGCTTCTGGTCGCGGTCGAGCTCGAAATGATTCTTGACGTACTCGTGCGCGGAGAGCAGAAAGCCGCCCGTCCCGCACGCGGGGTCGGCAATCACTTCGCCCGGCTGCGGGCGCACACATTCGACGGTCGCGTCGATTAGCACGCGCGGGGTGAAGTACTGGCCGGCGCCGCCTTTCACGTCCTGCGCGTTGCGTTCGAGGAGTCCCTCGTAGGCGTCGCCCTTCACGTCGGCCGACATCGCCAGCCACTGCTCTTTTCCGATCAGCTCGACAACGAGCTGCCGCAGCTTGGCGGGGTCCTGAATCTTGTTCTGCGCCTTCTCGAAGATGAGGCCGAGCATGCCGCCCTGCTGCCCAAGCACGCGCAGCGTTTCGCGGTAGTGCTGTTCGAGCTCGACGCCTTCCATCTGCGGCGCCGCGAGGTCGGCCCAGCGGAGGCCCTCAGGGATGGCCTGCGGCTCGCCGGTGAGCAGCGCGCGCTCATCGGCCATCTTGAGGAAGAGCAGGAAAGTGAGCTGTTCCAGATAGTCCTGGTAGGACAGCCCATCGTCGCGCAGGACGTTGCAGTATGACCAAAGCTTCTGGACGATGCGGCCGGCGGCGTCGGCGCTGCGATTCGGTGCCGCATTGGGAGACGTCGCTTCAGGCTGCGACTGCACGGGCATGCGCGATCTCGTTCTGATTGATTGGCCGCACTTGCTCGGCCACGACGGTCGTGACCGCGTACGTCTCGCCGTCGAGCGTGACGAACTCCACCTCGAAGCCTCGGCCATCCTCGTGTATCAGCACCACCGTGCCGACGTCGCCCGCTTCAAGGCTCAGCTCCGCAATGCGCGCTGTCAGAACCACACGATCCAGTTCTTCAATCATTCCTGCTCCCTCCGCTTTATTGGATACGCGGTGACAAGCCGTGGTACCGTGCTGCGCGCGTCTGTGAACCACACCACACGTACGCTTGGGCGCCGACGGTCCGGCGAATGCAGCGGCCCTTCCACAATGTACCGTACACCGAAGGGCGTCTGCACGTTTTCCGCTACTCGATTCTCCTGCGCGTGAAGTCGGAGCGCCGCGGCAAGCAACTGCCATTCGGAGCGCGCGAAACCGTGGCTGGTGAAGAAGCGGGCTTTACCGCGTCCGTCGGGATGAGATTCGGAGAGCAGATAGGCCGTGATCTTTCGTTCCGGCACGACCGCGTGCTCAGCGTTCGGCAAGGAAGCTGCGGTCATGTGCGCTTCTTCCTGGCAGTACGTCGGATTGGTTGGTCGCGGCGTTGACGGGCAGACGCTTTCTCGACGTCCGCGTGTTCGCGCTCGGCGCGGATGCGTTCGAGGTGGGTGGACGCCGGTTCGTCGGTAGGGTCCTGGTCGACTAGGCGGCCTTCGAAGGCCCACTTGAGGATGGATTGGCGGAGGCGGGTGCATCGCTCTGCCGAATCGGAGGTCGTGGCGATTGTCTTCTGTGCTGCCGAAATCAGCCGATCAATTTCTGCGACGATGCGTCGCTGCTCCCGTGTTGGCGGGAGTGGCACGATCGTAGCTGCAACATCCTCCTGATTGATGCTGGCTTGGTTCACAGCCCACTTGGCGTTGACGGTCAGTCTTGCCTTGCCAACGACGGACGAGAAGTAGTACTGGACGTAGGATGGCACTACGTCCGGCGCGAGTTCGAATCGCATCATGTTGGATTCGAATACCGCCGGAACGTGCCGCTCTCGAACGGCGAGACATTTTCCCAAGTGACTCGGACTGTTCACCCGATTGACTACGATGTCGCCCACAACGAGCCCGTACTTTTCCGCATCTTCGTCGGTGATCGCAATCCGTTGTAGCTGAATCGACGATCGGCTCCAGTCCGCTTGGTAATCGTCGATTCGCAGAATTGGAGTTCCGTCGCCGTACTGTACCCTCGGCACGTAGACGCCGTTTTGCGGCCCCGATACCGTTAGGGCCGACGTGGTTGCCCAGCACCACCCCTCCGGTAACCCGGGCAGTTCGCTCGTATCCGGCGCAATCGGCTCCGCATACTTCGCCTTCCACTTGCTGTCCCTCGGCGCCTTACCCTTGGCTGCCATCGTCGCCAGCTCGGCTTCCTCCCAACGGCGGCGGCGTTCGGCGAGGATGCG
>JBGTFN010000042.1:0-20968 GCA_041747275.1 Gemmatimonadaceae bacterium
GGCTCTTTCATTCACTCACAACAGTCTGCGCGCTTCGTCCATCAGCGGATGTTCGAAGGCGGAAGCGTAGGTAGCGAGGGTGCGGGCCGGAATCCGGAGTTGCCGACCGGTTTTTCGCCAGCCGGCCACGACGGAAAATACTTCGCGCACGATGATTCTCGCCGCAGCGGTTTTCAGTCCGAAGCGCGGTGCAGCTGCGAGTGCGGCGGCAATGCTGGGTTCTTCGTGATTTTCCGTGATGGCGGTATTCGGGAGTTGGGTGCGCTCGATCTCCGGCACCGGGTTCAGGTCGTAGGCCGGCGACAACCGCCAACCTGCGGGCCCGTCGTACAGGAAGCCGTGATTTCGCATATGGTCGTCGGTGTTGGAGATCAGCACCGTGAAGGCCATTCGGCGCCACAGCTCGCGAAGGTCCGTGCGCGCTGCTGCCCCGTACTGCCTGATCGCGTCCGCAATCTCGGGATAGCTATGCGTTACGCCGTCGGTCGTGCCCAGCATGCTCAACGCCGATAGATAGGGCACCCTGTGCGTTGCCCCTTGCCTGCGCACCCGGTCAAAGCGATTCAGGAGCAGCACATCGCGCCCGGCCACATCCTGCAAGCGATGCGTGGCTGCGTTGATACCCGCCGCTGCTGCCAGTTCGAGCGCGATGGCTTCCCACGCCACGAGACGGTACTCGTCGTCAGGTTTGGGAAACTTGCCGATGAGCAGTTCGCCGCCCGCGTCACGTACTGAAGCCTTTGGTCGCGCGCCACCCAACGAGGAACCTGGTGCCAGCAACAGGCGCAAGTCTTCCGCCGACTCCTCGTCCGCAAGGAACCGGTCGCTGGCGCCGAGCAACCGTGGAAGGTCCACCAGTGGTGGCACTGCAAACTCGCGCTCCGGGGCAAGGAAAGGTCCATCGGCGACAGCCGCGAAGCGCAGCGCTCCCTGCCGAACCGAATCCGTCACACCGAGGAGAAAGTCTATCTCCCGAAGCGTGCGGGGCGCGCGTTGTTCGATACGTGCGCGTGCACGTTCCTCGCGTCGCAGCAGCGTCTGCCCCCACCGATCCGGTGCGGAATCCCCCAGCGCACCGAAGAGTGCGCGTCCAGGGAGGGTAAAGTGAGGAGCAGCGGACACCGTCAAGGCTGGCTCGAGAGCAAAGCGGTCCGGTGCGGCAATCCACTCGTCGTCATAGAGGAACGTCGACGCATCCGTGCGTCCGCGCCCCGACGTGGTGTACAGCCGACCTGCGAGGCGCGTGACGCCGTGCGTTTCGATGTAGACGAATGCGGCAGGAACGCTCACGGCTTTGTCCGGGGTAACCGAACGCGCTCGGGGAGTCGCTCTTCTTCCAGTGCGAGCCCCAGCTCATCGGACGCGGGTGCGGCGAGGCTGGCCACACGATCTGTGAGCCCGAGTGCGAACAGGATGGTGGCAACGGTTCCCATGGCCACCTTCGGATCGCCTCGCTCGACGCGCGCCACCGTCTGTCGCGTCGTGAAGGCACGCTCAGCCACCACCTCGAGCGGTAGCCGACGCCGCCGCCGCGCCGCGCTGATATCGCGGCCCAGCCTGACGAGTGCCCGTTTGACGGAGAGAGGAAGCTGTGGAGGCGGATGAGGCATAGTGTAATCTATACAGAACGATAACCGGTTTATAGTGCTGTATAGATAACAAGATATTGCTGCTTCAGGGCCACGATGCTGGCAACCGTGAAGGGCTAACCGGGCGCGGTGCGACGAGCGGTTCGGGGCACCGACAACCGTACACCGTGAACCGCCACCGTGAACGGCTGACCGATCGCCGCCGCGCGCACCGCGCCTCGTTTCCGCCGCGACCGTCGACCGTCAACTGTTCGCCCTCAACCAGCCCTATTGCCCCGAGTAGAGCCGTTCGAGATCGATGATCTCCACGTCGGCGCGCCGCTCCGCCTCCATAATCAAGGCCGCATCGAACGAGCTACCGAAAAGCAGCAACCTCGCATTGGCTGCACGTGGCCCAAAGGTTGCACGGTCCATTTCCAGTCGGTGCAGGTGTTGCATGGTCATCGTCTGGCCGATTTTGGCTTCGCCAAGTGCGCGGACCGTTCTTTTTTCCGGTGGTGCTCCCTCGTCGTCTGCCGCGACGACGATATCGATTTCGTGTTCCGCTTCCGCACCCTGATTCAGAACGGTTGAACCCACATGCTCCGGTGCGCCTCCGATGGTAGTGTGCGCGGCCATGTGCATCGTCCACTCGCGTGCCATCCACTCGAAGCATGGCCCGAGCACCAGCGAGCGAAATGTGGGAGTCAATCGGGCCCAGAGTGCGGCAGTATCGGTGGTCAGTCGTGCGAGAATCGGGTTCTTGCGGATTATCGCGTAGTGAAACCGCAGGAATGGATCGACGGGTTGGTAGAGTGTACGATTCGTGCGAACAGGATCGAGTTTTCGCGTTACAAGATCGGATGCGATCAGGGTGTCCATGATTGCTTGCAGTGACGATCCGCCCGTCTTTACGTAGTTCGTGATGGTGCCCCACGTGTGACAACCCTGAGCCACGGCAGCAAGCGTGGAGTGGTACAGGTTGATTTTGCGACTTTTGGCGGTCGCCGGGTCTTCGCTGAGCAGGAGATCGATTTCCCCCAACAAAGGACGCCCCGGAGCCAGCACTCGTTCGCACACCCACCGGTCAAAGTCCTCGGAGCTCAAGGGGAGGTCGTCGTCCACCATTTCTCGCGCGTAGGCTGCGACCCCACCGATGACCGCGAACGTGCTGATCGCTGTGGAAAGATCGTTCACGCGATGAAGCTCGCGACTGGTGCGAAAGTCAAAGGGCGTGACTCTGAGACTTAGCCCCGCCCGACCTCGCAGGGGAGCCGTGCCCGCGAGCAGCTTGCTCATGATGCTGATGGACGAGCCACACAAAATCAGGCGTGCACGCGTGTTCAGGCGAAGTGGGTGCTGTGGGCCGAACAGGCTTTGTATGATTGAATCCAACCCGGGCGTGTGCTCCAGCAGATAGGGGAACTCGTCCAGCACGATGGTCATCGGGCGTTGCTCGGCGAGTCTCAGGAGGGTCTCCATTGCCTGCGACCATGAGGTGAGGGCCAGGGGCGCTGGCAGGTTCAGCCTGGTTGCGATGTCGTCTGACAGCGCTCTCAGCGCTTCGCCGCTCGATCCTCGTATCGCCTGATGGTAGAATCCGTCCGTGGACTTCACCAAATCCTGGAGCATGGCCGACTTCCCCACACGTCGTCGGCCCCAGACAATGCCAAGTGTGGCGTTCTTCGCCGGCGACGAGGCAAACGTGTGGAGGAGCTCGCGTTCGCGGTGTCGACCGACCAGAGGATGTGGAGGCGTGCCGGTCATCGGATTGGGTGCAGTGAGGGAGCGAACACGTCGCGGGGCTGCTTACTTCAACCGACCGCAGTACAGTATAGTGTACTACAGTACATTGTACTGTGATAGTCAAGACAGGGGCACTGCTCCCCGCACCGGAGGACCACCCAATCTCGGACGTTCGCCCGCGGGACTTTGCAGCCCCGGCGCTGCTCGCGCTGTGTGTCGCGCTGATTGCACGCGCGGCACTCGGTCTCGCGCCGTTCCCGTCGGTGGACGACTACGCGTATGGCGCGCTCGCGCTGCACGCGATGGACCCGTCGCTGTTTCCGCGCGATGACCTGCTGCTCGGATTCTCCAATCACGCGCTGATCTACACCACGCTATTTCGCGTCTTCACGCACACCGTAGGCGTAGGCGCGGGCTTTGCCATCGCGACCCTACTGCTCTCCCTCGCCACCGCGCTCGGCGTGCTCGCGCTGCTTCGTGCACTTGGCGGCAAAGGCTTCGCGACGCCATTGGTTTTCGCGCTGGTGGTGCTCGTGAGCATGCCGGGCATCGGACGCGGCGCGTACGGGGGACTGTTCGGCAACCAGTTTCACGGACAGTGGCTTTCCCTTTGCGTATTGCTGTTCGCCTTTGCGGCGTTGCTGCAACAACGTGTGCTTACGACGGGACTGTTGCTCGCCGCCGCTGCGTACGCACATCCAATGGTGGCGATGCATGGTGCGTTCGCCGTACTGTGCGCAGGATTGGCGAACGGACGATCAGGACTGCTGTTCACTGCGCGCGTGGCCGCGATCTCGGCGGTGGCGTCCGTGCCGATGATGATCTACATCGCGACGAACCAACCGATTTCACTTCCCGCGCCTGACGTACCGGCATGGACGATCGTGAATGACGGCCTGCGCTTTCGAGCACCTCATCACTATCTGCTCAGTGTGCTCGCACTCTTCCTCGTCGGCGCATGGACGCTCGTCGGCGCGTTATCCGCCTGGGGACGCGCTCGAACCGCACTGGGGATTCTTGCAGGACTCGCGGCGCTTCAGGCACTTGGTGCACTGATTTACGCGCTCGAACCGCCACTGATCAATGCACAACTTTCGCTGCTCGCGCACATCTTTGATCTCACGCGCAGCTCCCCGTTGCTGATCGGCTTTGCCGCGATGCTCTACGCCGCAGCGTTGGAACGCGGGTTGCGCGATGGGTTGGCGCAGATGGAGAGCGACGAACGCTTTCGACTGGTCACTGCGACTACGCTGGTGTTGGCCATGCTGTTCATCAACGGTACGCCAATCGGCTGGCTGGTAGCAGGAGCGTCAATCGGTACTGTTATGCTCGCGCAACGCGAGGCATCGTTCAGGCCGGTGCTTGCGCTGTGGGCAGTCGCCGCGGTGGCGCTCACGTGGGACTCGGCGCGCATCACAACGATCTACGCGCCACTCGAATCGAGTGAAACAGAGCTGTATACATGGGCCGCCGAGCAAACGCGCGACTCGACGCTGTTCATCACCCCGCCATCAATGCAGGGCTTTCGCTACTACGCGAAGCGAAGTCAATTCGCGGACTTCAAGCTCTTCTCCATGGCTCAGCCTTCGCAGGGCTGGGCGGTGCGACAGCGACTCGAGCTCATCGCCGCACCCGACGACAGCACACGAGAGGCCGTGGGATGGCCCGGCATGGTGCAATGGGACCGTAGCTACGCCGTGCACAACACGCCTGAGCGAGTGGCTCAGCTTCTGGCGCAGACGGGCGCAGACTTCCTGATTTACGACATGGACGCGGGTGCAGCGAGCATCCTTGAGAGCGCGGAGATTGATGGTGCCGGGCTCGAGGTCGCCTTCAGCAATGCACGGTATGTGGTGCTGAGCAGACGGTGAGGTCGCCTCTGCAGACGACACTTACTGCAGCTGCGATATAGGCTGTTTCTTCCTGCACCTAAGCCTTTGGCTTTGGCTTTTGCTTTGTCTTCGCACTCGCTCCTGTCTTAGGTCGCGATGGCCGAGGCGCGGCGAGTGTAGCCTGGTACGTCTCGATATGCCGCTTCGCAGGCACACGCCGAATCGCATCGCCGATCACTTCGAGCGGCACATCCTCGATCTTCGTGAAGCGCACGCAGCTCTTCCCCATGTCGAGCTTCTTGCCAGTCTTCTCCCACTCCCTCCGGAACCACGCCTCCTCTTCGCCCTCCGCGTACACCGTCATCAGATACAATGACATGTGCTGCTTCTGCGAGGCGAGTGCGGCAAAGGGCAGCGGCTGCTTGGGGTCGCAGTGATAACCGGCTGGAAACACACGGTGCGGCACATAGTAGCCGATCATGCCGTACTGCATGCCCTCTTCGTAGTCGCTGTCGAGGTTCTCCAGAATCGTGGCGCGCACCGCTTCGATTGCGGACCGGCGATCTTCAGGGAGTTCGTCGAGATACTGCGCCACCGTCGTTGCCTTGCTCTGCATGCGTGCCTCTCGGGTGCGGGGGGGACTCACAATTTACGGCGCCGCAACCCGCGGCACACGGGGCGCAAGACGTTCCATCAGCGCCCAGAGCAACGTGCCGAACACGAGCACCACCGCATAGCCATACGGCAGCGTGATCGCAGCCACGCCTGCCACGACCGCCATCACCAGCGCCCTCGGCTCGCCAATCTGATCACGCACGAGGGCCACGAGCGTGAGCGCTTCCACGAGCAGCAGCACGCCGAGCATGGGCGCGGGGAAGAGTCGCTGGAAGGACAACGGGTCCGACGAAAGCAGCGCACCAGCTACGAGATACAGAAGCCCGTAGTAGACCACCGAACCACCGGTGCGTCCACCAAAGGCATAGTGTCCCGCCATGCCGCCCGATCCATGACACACCGGTGTACCGCCGAGCGGGGCAGCGAGCAGGTTCATGAAGCCATAGGTGAAGCCGATGCGCCGCACGGTGGGCGGCTCGCGTTCCGGGAAAAAGTCGATCACTCCCTGACGCGTAGCGAGCACCGAGTTGCCGAGCGAGAGTGCGAGTTGCGGCACGGCCAGCAACAGCGCGCCCTCGAGGAACTCGTCGCGCGTGGGGAAGCGATCGGGCAGCGTGGGCACCTGCACCGCGAACGGCGCTGCAAGGTCTGCTGGCCAGGTGACGAATGCGTAGATCAATCCAAGCACCACCAGCACGATAGCAGCCGGCACACGCTGATTGCGTCTCAGCAGCAACACGATGCCGATCGCCACCGCCGCCACGACCCAGCCGCGTGCGCCGTCGGATGCCATGAATCGTGTGATGGCGATGCGCGCGAGGGACAGTCCGAGCCCGACCTGTATGCCGCGCACGATCACACGCGGCACCACGCGGGCAATCCAGTCGAGCGCACCGGTCTGCGCGAGCACGATCATGGTCACACCCACCACCAGTCCGCCAGCGGCGAGCACCGGTCCACCCACCTGCCCCGCGATGACGATTGCCGCCATGGCCTTGAGCGGCTGCACGGGCATGGGCAGCCGGTACCAGAGTCCCGAAGCGATTTGCAGCGCGCCGAAGACCAGGAACACTGTGGTGGGATCGAGCTGCGCGGCGAGTATGATGCCTACGAGCAGCGGCAGGTCGGTGCCCAGGTCGCCGAAGGCGCCGGCCAGCTCGGATCGATCGAATCGCAGCGGAGGACGTGACACGCGGGAAAGCTGGTGCGTCGCACAGTCATTCCGCTACGCTAGACTACTACCTGAGTTTCGCGCGGGTTTTTTTTGTGGATTTCACTCGGCCTTCGGCTCGGCCTTTCGACCACGGTACGACTTGTCCTCATCCGCCATTCAAGCCCGGCACGTCGTCAAGCACTACGACGAACACGTGGCCGTGCGCGACCTGTCGCTCACGGTGCCGCGCGGCACCGTGTACGGTCTGCTCGGTCCCAACGGGGCCGGCAAGACAACGACAATTCGCATGCTCATGAACAGCATCGCGCCGGACTCCGGCACGATCGCGGTGCTGGGCATGCCGAGCAGCAGTGCTTCGATCAACGATCGCGTGGGCTACCTGCCCGAGGAGCGTGGCCTCTATCGCAAGATGCGTGTGCGTGATGTGCTGCACTTTCTTGGCCGGCTCAAGAGCGTGCCCAAGAGCGAACTGCCGGCGCGCATCGACAAGTGGCTGGAGCGCTTTCAACTGCGCGGACGCGGCGGCGAGGATTGGGGTGCGGCGCGCGTGGACGAACTTTCACGCGGCATGCAGCAGAAGGTGCAGTTCATCGGTGCGCTGCTGCACGAACCTGAGCTCGTGATCCTCGACGAACCGTTCAGCGGGCTCGACCCCGTCAATGCACAGGCGCTCAAGGATACTGTCCTGGAAATCCGCCAGCAGGGACGCACGGTGGTGCTGAGCACGCACGTGATGGACAATGCCGAACGCATGTGTGATGCGGTGTGCATCATCGCGCGCGGCGAGAAAGTGCTCGATGGCGCCGTAAGCGCGGTGCGCGAGGCGTATGCAGCGCGCATCGTGAATCTCACGTTCGAGTCGGCACCCAACGACACCGTGAAGAATGTGCTGCAGGACGGATCGCTGGTAGCGCGCATCAACGACATGAACCGACGGGTGGAAGTGGAGCTCACGGATGATGGTGACGCGCAGGCGCTGCTGGCGCGCGTGATTGCCGCGGGTGCGCGCGTGGAACGTTTCGAAGTGGTGCGCCCGTCGCTGCACCGCATTTTCCTGGAGAAGGTGGGCGCACACGATGTCGAAGCCGATATGAGCGGTCATGGCTGAGTCAAAGCTCGATACCATCGTCAAGCGCGAGTACCTGGAGCGCGTCAAGTCGAAGTGGTTCCTGATCGGCACGCTGCTTGGTCCGCTCTTCATGGGCCTGATGCTGTTCCTGCCGGCGATCATGGGTGAGCGGGAACGGCGGAGCGAGAGCGGCACCATTCGCGTGGTGGACGCGACGCCGGATTCGGTGGGCATGCTTGTGGTGCGGTCGCTGCGCGGCGGTGTGGCGGGCGACGAGTCGCGCGCCGAGTGGCGAATGGCTGGCAACTCAGTGGATGTGCGTACCGCCGAGAACGAGGCGGAGCGCGATGTCGTGCAGGGGAGCATCGTTGGCTATCTGCTGCTGGATCAGCAGGGACTGGAGAGTGGTCGCGTGCGGTATTCCGGTCGCAATACCACGGCGCTCGTGACGATGCAGCAGATCGAAGGGGCGGTCACGCGGGCCGCGCTCACGCGTCAACTCGAAGCGAGTGGCATCGAGCCGGAGCGAAGCGGTGCGCTTGCGGGCATGCGCATGCGAGTAGATACGGAGCGGCTCTCGGCAAGCGGTCGCGGTGGTTCAGGGCGCGTGAGCGTGCTGTTTGCGATCGGTGTGGCGGTCACGCTGTACCTCACGATCTTCATGCACGGGTCCAACGTGATGCGCGGTGTGCTCGAGGAGAAGCAGACGCGTGTTGCAGAGGTCGTGTTGTCCAGCGTGCCGTCCGACACGCTGCTCTTCGGCAAGGTGCTCGGTATCGGCGCGGTGGGTTTTACGCAGCTCATCGTGTGGACCATCGTGTCCACGGGAATTCTCGCCGTGCGTGCGCCGTTGCTGGCGCTCATCAACGTGCGCGCGCAGGCCTTCGAGCTGCCCGAGCTTTCGATCGCGCTCGCGGTGATCATCGTGCTCAGCTTCGTGCTCGGCTTTCTGTTCTACGCCGCGCTGTTCGCGGGTGTAGGCGCCATCGTGAATACGGAGCAGGACGCGCAGCAGGCGCAGTTACCGGTGGTGCTGCTGCTGGTGATGAGCCTGGCGATGGTGCAGGGCATCATCACGAATCCCGAGGGCGGTTTGGCCACGCTCATGACGCTGCTGCCATTTTCGTCGCCGATCATTTTGCCCATCCGTCTCAGCCTGACCACGGTGCCGCAGAGCGAATCGATGGCCTCACTGGCAATCCTGCTGGTGTCATCGATTGCGGCGACCTTCGTGGCGTCGCGGCTTTATCGCACCGGCGTGCTCATGTATGGCAAGCGGCCGACGCTGCGCGAGATGTGGCGCTGGATGCGTACGAAGTAGCAATCGGGATTCCACAGGCGACGCAGGCCGCCGCGTGCGCCGTGCTGCTAGCTCAGCGCGTGCGCAGCTGAACGATCGTTGTGTCGGATGCCACCACGGTAATGCGACGTCGCTGAGGCACGGTGGTGCCGGGCAGCAGCACATCCACGTCGTGCGGACCCGGTGTGGCGGTGACGTACGTGGTTGTGCCCGATAGCAAAACGCCATCGAGATAGACGCGGCTACCGCTCGGCACATCGATCCGAATCGTGCCGCCGCGTGCGAGTTCGGCTGAGGCAACGGCGCGCTGCCCGGTGATTGGCGCGCTGGCTCCGGTCACCGCACGCACCACGCTCGAAACGGCCCCGCTAATAACTTCGCCCACGCTACCGGCGACGCCCGCCGAGTCCTGGGTTGAAGTGCTGATGGCCCCGGTCGTGGGGGCGCGCGAGACATCAGGAACGCCACCGCCCGATACGGTCGTGCTGGTGTTCACTGTGCGGGGAGGGACGACCTCCCCCTGAGCGCCTTCACTGCTCGATTGTTGCTCGGCGCTTGTCCCGGTGGTACGAATGCTCGAGGGATCGGGGTCCACCGTGAGACGTTCGGGCCCGTTGCCGCCTACCTGTTCGCGTTCGTCGATCCTGCTCGTTCGCTGACGCGATCCAAAGGCATCTCCCATGGACGTGGGAGAGGTCGCTTGCGCCGGCATGATCGTCTGTACGCCACCCATCTCGGGCAGCTTGCCCTTGACCGACTCGGCGATTCGCGCTGCCGAGCTGGGCGTGCGCGAAATTATGATCGCTGTGGCGATCGCGGCGACCGCCGCGGCGGTGAACGCGGTGCCACGCAGCGTGATGCCTTGCCTGATTCGGTGCAGCGGTTGATGGAATGTGCGCAACGAGTCGAGCGGCACCACGTGGCCTTCGAGTGCTTCCACAAACTCCGTGCACGAAGCGAAGCGTGCCGATGGCGCGGCGGCCAGTGCTCGCTGGAAGACATCGAACATGCCACGCGAAGCGCCGCGAAAGATCGGGTTGTGCGAATCGATCACCACGGGCTCGAAGGCGACAATGCCTTCCACTTCGGTCACGGCGGTCCGGGCTTTGCCGGTGAACAGTTCGAGCGCAATGATGGCGAGCGCATACTGATCACTCGCGGCGGCGGGCGATGCGCCGCGCCAGATTTCGGGTGCGTGATAAGCGGCCGCGGTGGTGGGAATCTGCACCAGACCGTCGAGCACATGGGCGAGTCCCACATCGGGCAGCAGCACTTCTTCAGCGGACTGCCACCAGAGTGAGGCGAGGCCGAGCGCACCGTGCACGATGTTCGCCGCATGCAGCGCGTCGAGGGTGCCGGCGAGCGCATGCAATACCTGCAAGACCTGCGGCGGCGTTGGCACGGCGGGCAGTCCATTAGCGCCCACTCGCCACGGAATGCTTTCGTAGGCAATGCGCGGCACCGCGTCGGGCAATCGAAGCGGGACCGGGACTGCAAGTCCGGGCAGGTTCACGGCGTGCAGCGCCGTGCTCCACACCTCGAGCTGAGCCCACACGTCATCGCTACTCGGAGCATCCTGAAACGCCGCAATTACCGCCGCTTTCGCGTCGGGAGTGCGCGCGACCATCCACTGGCCGGGCGCGACTGCGGTGAGGACGGTGCCGAGGGGGAGCATACTGCGTTGCTACTTGACCAGCGAAGATGCCTGAACCGGACCCGGGAACGGGGAAAAGTTGCTTCCGCCTGACTTGTCCGTGGTGAAGTAGCCCCACACTTCAGCAGGCTTTGCAGCACCCGTGGGCGGAACGATCTTCGTAAGCTTGATGGCGGCGATGTATTCGATCTGCCACGCCGCACCTGTACCAGAGTTGCCATTCCACGCGTTTACGACCGGGATCTGTATGGTACGCTGGCAGTTCTCCAGCTGCTTGTTCTTGTTGGCGTTGCTGCTATCGCAGAGATCTTCCCAGAGGTCATCATTCGGTTTGCCGTTCCAACCACCCCCTCCGGTGACTACGTCGATCCAGTCGCCAACGCTGACACTGTTACCGACCGTGCATCCATTCAGTGCATCGATCAGAGAAGCTGCGACATCTTTCTTGTTGCCATTTCCATCACCGAAGTTGATCAAGGAGAACCATCCTGGCGAAAGCATGTCACCAGAACCGTTCTGAGTGCCGGTGAGCTGGATTTGCGTGTTATTGGCCGCGAGGATAGCGATGTCAGCCGGCGTTAGCGTGCGCGAGGTGTCGACATTGGCGGGGTTGATCGCACGCAACAAATTCGAGTACGGAATGGCGATCGGCACCATGCAAGCTGACGATGTATACGATCCCACGATCGCCGCGATCGAAGAGTCCCGAAGCGTTCGAGTAGAGACCCCGAACACCCGCGCTAGCGTCCAGTCAGCGGTGTAGCGTGGTGTAGCTAGCACACCATTTGCGCTAGCCCAGGAGGAAACCGCCCATGTGCCATTGGCAAAGTTGTATTGCACGGGAACGATGTCTGTCGCATCGAGCACGGCGACCTGATTGTTCACCTTGTTGTTCGACTTGAAGCCAACCGCTCGTGTCTTGGCGGTCGCTTCGGCTACTCCATTCTTCAGGTCTGTCAGTCCAGACAAGGCAGCAGCGTCCGCCAGCACCTTGAGCTGCGCCTTGTAGGTGTACATGCGACTGAAGTCGATGCCGATGCCGGCGAACATCATGACCACGGTCATCAGGACCGCCACAAACACCAGCGTCGCTCCACGGCGCTGCTGCTGGGTTCGCTTGTCGCTGGAACGTGCCTTTTCGTCTTTCATCACGGCCTCCGGTGGTTGGGGCGCTGTAGCAACATCAACTACATCTGAGCAAACATGTCCAGGATCCGCATCATCGCGGGTCCGAGCAAAACAATAAAGATTGTTGGAAAAATGAAGATCGCGAGCGGCGGCAGCATACGCGTGGACGCAGTGGCCGCGCGCTTTTCGGCGGCCATCTTGCGCTTGCGGCGCAACTGCTCCGAGTATACGCGCAGCACCGTTACTATGGATGTACCCCACTTTTCGCTCTGCACCATGTGCGATGCGAGGCCGCGAAGTTCGTCCACGCCCGTACGCAAATACAACGATTGCATGGCCTGATCCCGTGCCATGCCGGCCGAAATGCGTCGCGCCATGCCTACGAGCTCGCCGGCCAACATGGGATGCACAAGCTTGAGCTCACGCGCCACGCGCTGCACCGCCGCGTCGAGCGCAACACCAGCCTCCACGCACACCACCAGCAAGTCGAGCGCGTCAGGAATGCCTTTGCGAATCGTATCCTGACGACGTGCCGTGAGCCGATCGATCGCGGCGCTCGGGCCAAGCAGACCAATCGCTGCGGCGACAACCATCGTAGCAGCGAAGAACATCACATCGTCTCTCGGCGCGAGCGCGAGTCCGGCTGCCGGGAACGCAATCGCGCTGACTACGCGGATAAGGCCAAAAACGGCCGGCGCGACATCACTTTCGAACCCTGCCTGTACCAGTTGACTCGTGCTGGTGGTGCCGCCACCAACCTGCGCAGGCACCCGCGCAGCAAGCCAATCCACAATACGGCTTCCGACGCCTCGCTCATTATCGCGAACGGCCTTAGGTAGGTCCAATCCACCGGTGGCGCGACGCAGCACGGCACGTCGTTGGCGTTCGCCAAGTATCGCAATCGCGGCAACGCCAACAGCAGCGACTCCCACAAAAATGGCGAGGACCAGCGGAACCGGAAGGCCGAGAAGCGCAGCTTGCACCGATCAGACCTCGATGTGCGCGACGCGGCGCAGCCAGAAAAAGCCCACGATCAGCGATACGACACCGTAGAGCAGCAGATTGCGGCCGAGCTCGGTATCGGTAAGCTGCGCCGCATAGTCGGGGCTGACAAAGCGAAGAAAGAAGTACATGCCGATTGGAATCGCGGCCAGCACGAATGCCGAAAGCTTGGACTCTGCGGTGAGGATGTCCACCTGGCTGCGAAAGGTGATGCGGTCACGAATCACCGTGGAGATGTTGCCCAGAATCTCCGAGAGATTGCCGCCTGTCTCACGCTGAATCAGAATGGCCAGCACGAACATGCGCGAGTCGAGTGTTCCGAGACGATTCTGTAGGTTGTCGAGAGCCTGACGCGTGTCGATGCCCAAACGCTGCTCATCGTAAAACCGCGAGAACTCGGGACCGAGCGGCGTTGGCAGTTCATTTCCGACGAAGCTCATGCCCGCCTGCAGCGAATATCCCGCGCGCAACGAGTTGACCAGCATATCCACGGCCTCGGGCAACTGCTCCTCGATCTGCTTCTCGCGCTGCGATTTCTTGCGCGAGACGATTACAAACGGAATGACCATACCAATCATGCCGATGGCCAGCGCCAGAAGCGGTTCGAACACAAAGGCGGCCAGCACTCCGGCCATGAGGCCGAGCAGAACGAAGCCCGCAAACTCGCCGGCGCTCCAGCCCAGGCCACTTCGTGCCGTCGAATCCTCGAGCCGTTGTGTAAACGACGAGCCCTGCAACATGGCGTCGAGCACACTCTCGCTCGACTCCTCGCCGCGCAGAATCCCGACAGAGTCGGTGTTGCGGCTCAGCCCCGTCAGGCCGCTGAGTCGCTCGCGCAACTCTCGTTCCCTGGCGATGCGCTGCCGGTTGAAAAAAAGATACAGGCCGACCACAAGCAGCAGCACACTTGCCGCAGTCGCGATCGAAATGATCAGGACGGAATCACCCATAATTCAGCTGCCCTTCGCATCGAGGAAGAGACGCGCCGGCAGGTCGATACCAGCAATCTTTAGGCGTTCCGCGAAGCGCGGACGCACTCCCGTGG
The DNA here is from genome assembly GCA_041747275.1 of Gemmatimonadaceae bacterium. GTDB lineage: Bacteria > Gemmatimonadota > Gemmatimonadetes > Gemmatimonadales > Gemmatimonadaceae > JAABRT01. Next base: position 14,134 of record JBGTFN010000042.1, read on the forward strand.
CCTCGAACTGCCCGATCACCTTGCCTTCGGGTGAGATGCCGACACGGCGGAACCGATAGATCTCCTGCATCTGCACGATCTCTCCCTCCATACCGGTGAGTTCCGTTACGCTCGTCACGCGGCGCGAACCATCTGAAAGTCGGCTCACCTGAATGATGACGTCAAGCGCCGAGCTGATCTGTTCGCGCATAGCTTTGTCCGGCAAGCTCGTTCCGGCAAACAGGATCATGGTCTCGAGGCGCGACACAGCATCACGAGGCGTGTTGGCGTGCACCGTGGTGAGCGAGCCTTCGTGACCAGTGTTCATGGCCTGCAACATGTCGAGTGCCTCACCGGATCGCACTTCACCCACGATGATGCGATCTGGGCGCATGCGCAGCGCATTCTTGACAAGATCGCGCATGACCACCTCACCGCGCCCTTCGGCGTTTGGCGGCCGCGTTTCCAGTCGCACGACATGCTCCTGTTGCAAGCGCAGCTCGGCGGCATCCTCGATGGTAATGACACGCTCGGTACTCGGAATGAACGAGCTGAGCGCGTTGAGCATCGTGGTCTTGCCGGAGCCCGTTCCACCTGACACGAGAATATTGAGGCGCGCCTTCACGCAGCCGCTCAGCAGATAGAGCATTTCATCCGTGAGCGCGCCGAGCTCCACCAGCTTGTTGGCGCTGAGGTCCGCGCCGAAACGGCGAATGGAGAGGATCGGCGCATCGACTGCCAGCGGCTTGATGATGGCGTTGACGCGCGAGCCATCGGGCAGACGAGCGTCGACCATGGGCGATGACTCGTCCACTCGACGGCCCACTCGGCTCACGATACGATCGATCACCGCCAGCAAGTGCGCTTCATTTCGGAAGTTCGTGAGCACACGCTGCAGCTTGCCCTTGCGCTCCACGTAAATGTCACGTGGGCCATTCACCAGGATATCGCTGACCGTCTTGTCGCGGAACAGCGGCTCGATGGGGCCTAGGCCGATCACCTCGTACACCACCTGCTCCACCATCTCCTCGCGCTCGCTCTGCGAGAGCGGCGTGGTCTCGCCGCGCAGCAGCTCGGCCACCGCCGTGCGAATCTGCGCGGCGATGATCTTTTCGTCGGTGATGGCTTCGAGTGCCTCGAGGTCGAGCCGCTCGATGAGCTTGCGATGAATCTTGCGCTTGAGTTCTTCGACCGGGCTCAGCGCCTCGCCTTCGTTGCCGCGGCGAGGGCCGAACATTCCCGATGCAGCGTTCTGTGCAACGGCTGCAGTACCGTTGCCGAGCGACGTCATCTTGCCGAGGTCGCCGACCGGCACATCCGGCGCATCCGGCGCATCCGGCGCAGCCTCGGGGGCCACCGTGCTGAGGCGTCCTGTCAAACGTTCGCGGAGCGACTTGGACATGGTGGTGGAATGGATGCGTGTGAGTTACTTGCGACCAAAGAGCCGCGAGAGACGGGAGCCTGAGTGCTGGCCGTTGCTGGCGCCATTGCTCTCGGTAAGTACTTCGCCGGCCAACATCCCGGCCATGCGATTTACGGCCGACACCAATGGCGATGACGGCGACTGCTGCTGCAGGAACCGGCCGTACGTGATGGCATCGGCGCAGCTTGCGTAGTCGTTGGGCAGTTTGTTGTCGGCGGGCAACCCGAGCACTCGCTCCGCGTCACCTACGGAAACACGATCACGATCGGTGCGGCGATTTATCACGACCGACACCTTCTCACCCACATAGCCCAGCCGTGCGAACACGCCGAGCGTGCGCTGTGTGCTGCGCAGCGCGGAAACATCGGCCTGGGTGACCAGTACGATGCGATCGGCCGAATCGAGCGCAGCCAGCGTCTGGTCGGCGAAGTGATGATCGGTGTCCACGACGACGAAATCACACTGGGAACGCAGCAGCTCGAGCACTCGGCCTGCCGTCGCGACATCGAGCGGGTCAACGGCGGCGAGTTCTTCTGCGGCGGCGAGTACCTGCACTCCCTCGTCGTGCTGAACAAGGCACGAAGTGAGAAAATCCTTGTCGATCTTGCCTGCTCTGTTTGCGACACTGCCCAGATCGTAGAGCGGCTGCAGATCGAGCATCACGCGAATGCCGGCACCGGTGGTGGTGAAGTCCACCAGCACCACGCGAGGCGAGCCCGGTCGATGAGCGAGCGCCCACGCCAGGGACGCGGCGAGTGTCGTGGTGCCGAGGCCGCCCTTGGCAGAGTAGACGGTGAAAATGCGCCCCTGGTCGGTGGGCGTGGACACGTGCGACAGCACACGCTGCACGGCCTGCGAGAGTTCCGACGGATCGAGCGGCGCAACGAGAAACTCCAGCACACCGGCGCGCATGGCGGCGATGACGGTGTCGGCATCCTTGTTGGGCGCGACGCCGACGGCGGCCGTGCCGGGATGGCGGCGCAGCTCACTTTCAAAAAGCGAGAACTCGCTGCTGAATCCTCCCTGCGGCACGGGCACGAGCACCAGCGTCGGCGTGCGAGTGCGAAGCTGCGCCGTCAGGTCCGCGAGCGTGTTCACCATGAGCACGGGCCCAAAGCCGCGCTGACCGAGCACCTCGTTCAAGAGGTCCTCGGTAGCGCCGGTACCGTGTACGGCAATGGCGAACATGCGGGTTGATGCGGGAGACGACGGACTCATTGCAACTCAGCTTGAAGAACGTGTACGCGCGGTGTTTACGGATTGCCCGGGGGCGGCGGCAGCCGCTTCTCGAGCGCGGGACGCGCCGGCAGTGTGGAATCGGGAACGAAGCGCAGCAGATCGGCCGAACGCGGGTTGTTCGGATCCATGAGAACTGGCGTTACCACGACGATGAGTTCGCTCTCGTTGTTCACCCAGCGCTGACTGGAGAGCAGATCGCCGAGAATCGGGATGTTCATGAGGAACGGGATGCCTGTCTTCACGCGCTCGCGTTCCTCGTTGAACAAACCAGAGATGATCAGGCTGCGATTTGTGAGCACGTCGACGGTGCTCTCTACCCGGCGTGTGCGAAGCGCGGGGATCTGGAATCCAGACAGCGTGATTGAGTTGCCGTAATCGAGAGACGAGACTTCCGGCCGAACCATGAGCTTAAGGAGTGAGTCGGTAAGGACCTCCCCCTTGAAGGTGAGGCGAATTCCGAACTCACGGAATTGGATGGAGACAGGGGCGGCCTGTCCCGGGCCTGCGCCACCTTGCACGATGGGAACGGGAAACTCACCGCCGGCGAGAAACGTCGCCTCCTCGAGATTGGCTGCCATCAGGTTTGGCTCGGCGAGGAATCTCGCGTTGCCTCGCTGCTCTTCTGCGTCCAGCAAGCCCAAGAGTTCCTGCGTATTGAACGTGGAAAGCACGGTGAGGAATCGTGCCGCGCCAAGCGTGACATTCCCTTCATCATCAATCGGATTGTCGGTGCGGAACTCGCCGGCTCCGACTCGGGTGTTTCCGTCCGGACGATAGCGGAGCGACGTGCTGATGTTGCGCAATGCTTCCTTTCGCACTTCGGCGAATTTCACACTGAGCAGGATCTGCCGGCGCTCGGGCGATGAGCGCACGGAGACACGATAGTGGCGCCGCGGAGTGCCTGTTCCCCAGAGAATGACGTCGGTCTCCCCTGTGGTGATGGCATTGATCACCACTTCCGTCTCGCTGATCACGACCACGTCTGCGACGTCTGGATTTGCCACCGTGACCTTCGAGATCGCATCGCCGCCAGTGATGGGCAGAGAGCGGCCCGAGATGAGATCGATGGATATGATCGCGGGCGCCGCCTGTGCATGGGCGGAACGCGCTAGCGCAACGACGAGCATCGTCGCGAGCGCGACAGGAATCGCGCGCCGGAACGTCACAAGGGAGCGAAGAGTGTGCATTGGGAGTGGGCGGGGGATCCTGCAACGCGCAGCGTGCGGCTACGCATCTGTGGACGACGGCTGCGTATCGAACTGACTAACGTGAAAGGGTATCGGGCGGGGTGCTGTCCTTTCTCTGAACTTGCTGCTGGGTCACGGCACTTCGGCGGTACACCTGGATGACAGCCGAATCGGCCTTCTTCGGCTCTGGAGCTGGCACAGGCGCAGCGGTAACGGGCGTTGGTGTCGGGGTGCTCGTGCGCGGCGCAGCTCGTACGGGTTCGGTTCGTACGACCGGTGCCGGTGCGGAGCCAAGCATGCCTCGGACAGTCGCACCCTCGGTCTCGACCGTATCCGGATCGCCATAACCGCGCAGCACAAGCTGGATCTTTCCCTGGTTGGCAGCGATCGCGAGCTGCTCGGATTCCACCGGCGTCACTTCGAGCGCAGCGGTCGTCGCGTTCATCGGTCTGCCATCAGGACCACGCTCCACCTGCGATCCCACGGAGAGAACGCGCATGTTGCTCATGAACAGCTTGGCGCGCTGGGTCTGGCCCGCACTCTCGTCATTGATTGTCACCAGCACGTCCACGCGGCTGTTGGGCTGGATCAGTCCTGAAACACCCGCGACGTCATCAATGCGAATGGCCATCGCGCGCTTGCCGGGCGTAATCTTGACCTCCAGACCGGCACCGGTGCCGACCGGCGCGAGCCGTCCGGGCAAGAAAGTTTCTCCGGTAAAAATCGGCAGGCGTGTAACACGCCCCACCACGGAATCCGCGACTCGGAAAGAGCCCGGCGGTACTGCTGCGACGGGCAGTTCGACAACCGTGACGTCGGCAATATCGACGAGTTGGCCGTCGGAGATATCCTGTGCGGCCACCACGACCGGCAGCGTGGGCACCAATGCTTCAGCCTGCGCCTGACGCAACATGCTGGAAACGCCGTACGCGGCCGCGCCTGCAATCAGCAAGGCGACAAAGAGCACAATTCCAAAGCGGCGATCACCCATGGCGAACTCCAACTGCAAGAAATGATGTGAACATCACTGAAACTCGTGACGAAACTCGGCTCTCACTTGAGTTATGGAATCCTTCAGAATTGCGCCGAGGAAGATCGGATTTAGTTGATATCCCTGAATTCGCACTTGAATAGTAATGTTCGGTGCCAATCCCAGGCTGTCGACGAAGACGCGCGCAGCCGTAAGGTTGCTGTTCTTTATCGTGTTGCCGTTAAATCGAGCGAGTACCCGTGCTTCAACAGTGTCCCGCGACGCGGCACCGTGCGGAAGGACAGCTCCTAATCGCGCTCCCTCGCGTGCAGCATTCGTAAGGTTGTTGAGATCGAAGAAGAGCCGCCCGAAATCGACGATGCCGCCGACCAGCAGTAACAACAGCGGCAGCACGATCGCGAACTCGATCATGCTGGCAGCGCGCTCTTCCCGAAAGAACCAAGTCGGTCGCAGTGAGCGTTTCTTCATTGCATCAGAACCCGAGAAAGGACAGAACACGATCCGGAGTGAACGCCGAGAGTACAATCGCCACGGCCATAGGTAGCGCATACGGAAATGTTCTCGTGGCAGCGTCGCTACCCGAGATGTCGGCGTTGGCGATGAGGGACCGCGCCTGAGTGGCCTGCACAGATACGGCTTCGGCGGTGTGCCGAAAACCGGATCGCCATACCATTATCGTCAGACTCATCACACCTCCAACAAGCGCCGCGATCACTGCCGTCCTCCACGCAAGCGAGACGCCTAGCCAGGATGCCGCTGCGGCGAAATACTTTACGTCTCCAGCGCCCAGAAGGCCGCCCAGCCAGAAGGGAAGCCACATCGCCAGCCCTACCGCAGCGCCCAGTAGGCACTGCCCGAGAGTCGCAGCTTGCGACTGCCCGGCCAGCGCCCCAGCGATGCCTGCAATCAGTAGCAGGAGCACCAGAATATTCGGAACCCGCCGAAAGCGCACATCGGTGAAGACTCCGTACAGCAACAGCGACAGAAAGACAGCGGGAAGCACAATCGCCGACATCACACTCACCTACGGTGCGATGGCGGAATCAGCTCGCTGGAATCCATTCTGCACTCCAACTCCCAGCACGCGGGCACTTACGATGCACAAGGCAGCGATCACCACGATCGCAAGGGCATACTCCATCATGGTGGCCCCCCGGCGAACCGGGCGCGCAAGCACTGCGACACCCGGCCCACCAAGCGGGACACGGCCCTTGGACGACCGCCGACGAGTCAACCTTCGAACCGACGATCGTTGCCGGGACCAGTTAGCTGAGCTGCGTGTTGACAGCGGCGAACGCGTTGTTCGTCTTTCCGCCGATCTGGCGAATCACAACGATCGACACCGCCGCGATAACCGCGACCATAACGCCGTACTCAACCATCGTCGCGCCCGACTCTTCCTTCACGAAACGCTGGAACGTGCTCTGCAACTTGGACATGGGACCTCTCCACACTTGATGGTTCGTGATAAAGCCGGGAATAGCCTGTCACGAAGTAGACAGTGCAACCGGCCATGAGGTAACGGTCACAGGCGCCGTTCCCCAGCAACCACAACCTGAGCAATGCCCACGCCAACATTCGGATTGTGCCAGAAGAGGCGTCAAACGACCCGAACAACGACGCCATGAAGCCAGCGAATGCTCAATCCGTTGCTTGCCTCGCATCGCCAAAACCGTTGACAATCAATGAGATACGCATAATGCCGAGTAATGTCCGCGAGAATCGCGCAGAAGCAGACTCAGCAAGTTTTTCCACAGACAGGAATCGCTCGCGCACGAACAGTTGTTGAGACTACGCCTCAGGTGTGAGGCGAAAATGCATCACACTGATGCAAATTGCAACACTTCGATCCATGGCTTCGCCCGCAGCGACACCGCCGTGCGCTCCCAGTCACCAATAATCGATGGCGGGCGCCACAGTTGACGCAGTAAAGCGACACGCGGTGCCTAACCGCGCTTGCGGCGCAGGCTGCCGCACGTCACCGCGGGCTGAAAACGCGAACGCGGCTTGAGGACC
>JBGTFN010000043.1:0-6632 GCA_041747275.1 Gemmatimonadaceae bacterium
GCGCGCTGTGGCTGGCTTCACGCAACGCCAATGCGATTGACTCAGCGTTAGCGACGGCGCAGCAAGCGTGCATGCTGCAGTGAGCATCAGAGCGGCGAAGCCAAGCGTACGGTTGCGTGTCGTCAGCTTATCCATGATGAAGACCATCTCCTTGAGCGAGTCATGCCGACGCTGAGACAGGCGTGGGCGCAAACGCAATCGCCAACAGATGCGCACTCATGCCGAGCAGTGATGGCTCGCTGCCGAGCGACTCGGCAAGCGCGATCATTGTGCGACGCTGCACGGGATCGTTCCACCGCACACTCGAGCTGTGCATGTCGCTCGCCACTCGAGAAGCCGCGCAGCAGACGCGTGCGTTCGTGAGAGCCGCCGGTGGCAACGCGAAGTTGGTGGCGGCGACCGCATAAGACGTGATACCGTCGGCGCCCGAGGTTGCGCAGGCATCCCCGTGGGCGGTCGTAATGTCCGAAATCGGGAAAGCGGTCGCGAGCGCCTCACGATCCGGCGGTCTCCCCCCGATACTTCTCAGTGGGTCGATGGGACGATTCCGGGTGGCTCGGCATGGTGCGGCGTTTGCCGCCTCACGTCCCCGGTCCACTGCGTTTTCGATTTACCTCTCATGACAACTTCACCTGAACACGCAGCTAGTTGGTCCACCAGTGATGGCGATGTAGCGGGGATGCCGAACACTGCAGTTGGAATCCTCAAGGCCATTCCGGCACACGTGGCCATACTGGACGCGACGGGGGTGATTCAGGTGGTGAATGAGGCCTGGCGACGGTTCGCATCGGCGAATGTCCTCGACCGTGAAGATTTCCTCGTTGGTCAGAACTATTTGACGGTGTGCGACAGCGCGACTGGCGCGTGCTCTGACGAAGCATCGGACGTATCAGCAGGGATCCGCGCGGTGCTCGAGGGACGGCTGCCTGAGTTCAGTCTCGAGTATCCCTGCCACTCCCTGACCGAGGATCGCTGGTTTCGGCTGACCGTGACACCGCTGGAGGATGGTCAGCAACGCGGCGCCGTGGTGATACACGCCGACATCACCGCGCGGAAGCTCGACGAGCTGGCGCTCCGGCGCGCCGAGCGCCTCTCGCGAGAAAGCGAAGAACGGCTGGGTTTCGCGCTGGAAGCCGGGCACATCGGCGACTGGGACATGGATTTGCGAACCAATGTGGCCCACCGCTCGTTGCGGCACGACCAGTGCTTCGGTTACGAGACGGCTGTCGCGGAATGGGGCTATGACACATTCCTCTCGCATGTGCATGCGGATGACCGGAGTCGCGTTGACGCGAGCTTTCAGCGAGCGATGAGCGGCGAAGGCGAGTACGACGTCGAGTTTCGCTGCGTATGGCCCGATGGCACGACGCATTGGCTCTGGTCGAAAGGCCGCTTCTACTTCGACGAATCCGAAAAGCCCTACCGCGTCGCCGGCATTCAGGTGGATATCACGACGCGCAAGGCGACGGAAGCGGCCGTTGATCATACCGTGCGGCGTCTAATGGAAGCGCAGCGGATCGGCCGAATCGGAGACTGGGAATGGGATCGCGTCAGTGGAGAGATCACCTGGTCGCCGGAGGTCTTTCAGATTGTCGGCCGCGATCCAGGCTTGGGAGCGCCAGGCAGTTTCGATGAACAGGTGGCACTCTATGACGAGCCGAGTCAGCAGACGACGCGGGAGAAGACTGCGCGCGCCATCGCGTCGGGTGTGCCGCAGGAGTATGAGTTGGTGGCGATACGCCCCGATGGCGAAAGGGTGCACCTGCTCGCGCGTGCCGTTCCCCGTTTCGATGCTTCGGGCGGCGTAGCCGGGCTGTACGGTACGGTGCAGGACATCTCCGAACGCAAGCGCGCCGAGCTGCAGTCGGTGCGGCTCGCAAGTATCGTCGAGTATTCCGACGACGCGATCATCAGCAAGACACTCGCGGGTCTTGTGACCAGTTGGAATCGCGGCGCCGAACGCATCTTCGGCTACACGGCAGAGGAGATGATCGGTTCGTCGATCAGACGGCTCATTCCAGACACGCGGCCCGACGAAGAGGACGACATTCTCGAACGGGTGCGACATGGGGAGAGTGTGCAGCACTTCGAGACAACCCGGGTGCGAAACGACGGGCGACCGATCGAGGTGTCAGTCACCGTCTCTCCAATGCGTGATGGAAGCGGTGCGGTCATCGGAGCGTCGAAAGTGGCGAGGGACATCACTGATCGAAAGCGACTGGAGCGCCAGTTCTTGCGGGCGCAGCGACTGGAGAGCATCGGCACGCTGGCCGGCGGTATCGCGCACGACCTGAACAATGTGCTGTCGCCGATCATGATGTCGATCGAGCTGTTGCGAATGGGCTATCCCGACGAGGCCAGCCAGGAGCTCATTGACGCAATTGAACTCAGCGCACAGCATGGCGCAGACCTGGTGCGTCAGGTGCTGTCGTTTGCCCGGGGCGTGGAAGGGAATCGACTCGAGGTGCGCGTCCAGGACCTCGTACGGGATGTTGAGCGAACGGCACGGGACACATTCCTCAAGTCGATCGACGTTCGCACGTCCGTGCCCGCCGATCTGTGGCGCGTTCTCGGCGACCCGACGCAGCTGCAGCAGGTGCTTGTCAACCTCTGCGTGAATGCACGAGACGCGATGCCCAACGGCGGGAAGTTGACCGTTACCGCGGAGAACGTCACGCTCGATGCCGATGACGCGGCATTGCACCTCGATGCGACGGCGGGGCCATATGTGCTGCTTCGTGTCGAGGACAGCGGCACCGGCATTGCATCCGAATACATTGAACGCATCTTCGATCCGTTCTTCACGACCAAGGAAGTGGGAAAAGGCACCGGGCTCGGCCTCTCGACGACACTCGCCATCATCAAGAGTCATGGCGGGTTCGTCCGCGTGTATAGCGAGCCGGGCAATGGCACGAAGTTCAACGTGTACCTGCCCGCGCGAACCAGTTTTTCCGACGAGGAAATCGAGCGGGCTGTCAAACTGCCGCGGGGTCAGGGTGAACTCATCCTCGTGGTCGACGATGAGCCGTCCGTCCGCCAGATCACGCAGAAAACGCTGGAGGCGTTCGGGTATCGCGTCCTGGTCGCGACCGATGGGGCGGACGCGTTGGCGCACTACGCGCGTCGGGGCGATGAGATCTCGGCGGTGATCACGGACATGATGATGCCCGTCAAGGATGGTGCGGCCACGATCCGCGTGCTTCAGAAGCTGAACCCCTCAGTGCGGATCATTGCCGCGAGCGGACTGGTCAACAATGGTCATGGCACGAGTGCCAGTCTCGGCGTTCGTCACTTTCTGCCGAAGCCGTATACGGCAGACACCCTGCTCACGGTTATCAAGCAATGCCTCGAGGAAGCGCGGTAGAAGCGTGAGATGATCACCGCAATGACCGCGAGCTGCGGGGCGTCGGCGTCGATCCGAGTTTCATCCGAGATGAAATCGCCGTCGCCGATCAGTAGCGTACTTCATGCCCGAACCTTCCGTGCAGACGACAGTTGATGACGCGACCGCCGTGCTCACCACCGCCGAGTGGCGAGCGCGCGCGAGCATGCACCGCGAGCGCGTGCAACGGTGGACGCGGCCGCATCGTGAGCGGCACGCACGCAAGGAGGCGCATCCTGTCTACGATTTCCTCTTCCAGTACTATTCGTATTCGACAGGAAAGCTGGAGGCGTGGCACCCCAAACCGAACGAGGTACTCATCGACTCGGCGGAGGCGAGCGAACGCTTTGCCGGTCCCGAATACCGAGCGCACGGTGGCGTGATTGAGCGGGATGCATCGGCGATTTGCGCACGCGACCGCGAGCGTCTTGCCAGCCTGGTGCACGTCCTGAGCGGCACACGCGAGCGACCCGCGAACTTCGCCTGCTTCGGCATGCACGAGTGGGCGATGGTGTTCGGTGGTCACCACGTGCGTCATGCAGACGTCGCGCCGCTCCGTATACCGCAGCATGAGGTAGACGCGTTCGTGACGAGTCGTGCCATGACGTGTACTCACTTCGATGCGTTCCGATTCTTCGCACCCGACGCGAAGCCGCTCAATCGGGTGCAGCTGGTGCCGTCATCACGACATGAGCGGGAGCAGCCTGGTTGCATCCATGCGAATATGGATCTGTATCGCTGGGCGTACACCGCGATGCCGTGGATCGGGAGTGATCTGCTTGTGCAATGTTTCGAACTTGCGGTGGAGCTGCGGGTGCTTGACATGCAGGCCACTCCGTATGACTTGCGCGCGCTGGGGTTTGAACCGGTTTGCGTGGAGACGGCCGAAGGTAGTGAGGAGTATCAGCGGCGGCAGCGGGAGTTGAGTGCGCGCGCGAGTGTGCTGCGGGATGCGTTGGTTGATGTGGTGGGTGCGGTGCTGCAGGCCCGGGGACGAACGACCGCGCCGAGGCTCACAGCGACCGGCGCGTTAGAGTGACCGAGCGAACTGCGATTCGGCGATCGCGTGATTGCCGCAACAACTGGCGAGGCAAGGAGTTGCCAACTTGGGACAGCGAGGATGTTTGCTTCTGAGTGGCGGGATTAGTGGGCAGAGACGAGGTTTAGTCGGTCTGCAGAGTTCACGTTCGGTGGCACCCCGCAGCGGGCTCAGCAACACGTCTGGCGGGAGCTTCAGCGAGGCGGTATTTTCGGATTATGGACTACCGGGACCGGATCACCATTGAGCCAGCAAAACGCAGCGGCAAACCCTGCCTGCGTGGGCTACGCATCACGGTGTACGACATCCTCGACTACTTGGCGGGTGGCATGTCCGAGGATGACATTCTCGCGGACTTCCCCGACTTAGAACGCGATGACATTCGCGCGGCGCTGTCGTTTGCTGCCGACCGGGAACGTCGGCTGGCTGGCGACTTCGCAGCGTGACGGCGGCTGGTCCGGTGGCGGCGGCGTCCCCGCGGCTGCTGTTCGACCAGAACCTCGCTCCATCGCTCCTGCGCCGACTCGCCGATCTGTATCCTGGATCAACGCATGTACGTGATGTCGGCCTGGCCGCGGCGGACGACGAAGCGATCTGGTCCCACGCCCTTGAGGGCGACTACATCATCGTCACCAAGGATGACGACTTTCGGCAACGCAGTTTCCTGCGCGGAGCACCGCCCAAGGTCATCTGGGCGCGACTTGGCAACTGCGCCACGTCGGACGTAGAGGATGCGTTGCGCAGCCGCCACGGCATGGTGGAAACCTTCGCCACAGATGCGACAGCGGCGCTCTTGGTGATTGCGCGGCCGTAGCGCCTGCGCACGTGCCGCCGAACGAGCGCTGAAGCTGACAAGCGATGTTCGGAAGCTCGCTGCGCTCGCGGTTTGACGGATTCGCTTGCAGCTTAGCGCAACGTTGAGGTTGTAGGATAAGTCGGTCGTGAGCAATCGGCGCGATCGAAAGACGAAATCGACTTCCACAAATCGCGTAGGATCGACGATCGACATCGTGGGAAGCATTTTCCCCTGCCCGATTCTGGGACTTCGCGATGCTTCGCGACTTATCCTACACCGTCGTTGATATGACTGGGCTGCTGTCAAGTGGTTTATGCAGCATGAGCGGTTTTCCCGGTCGATCGTGTGGTAACGTGAGACGCCACGGGTGTCGGCGGATGCTTCGACGATGAATCCTGCTGATATACGCCGGTCAGTGTGTCGCCACACCGGAGCGGCAAGCATTGGATTCGTCTGGAGCGCGCTCATTCTAGGATCGGGGATTATGTGGTGGCGTCGCCACCGACAGACCCCATAACGAGGCCAAGCCACTCCTGTCGTACCATCGATCACCCGTGGACGTCGATTGGGATGCGCGTCCTGCACGTGCGTGTGTTGCGTGTGTTGCGTGTGTTGCGTGTGTCGAACGTGTGCCCCCTACGCGGCGGCAGTTGCGGAGTGGCTCCCCGCGGGACTGTCCAGTGTTTGCATCACGGCCCACAAGAATCCAATCAGCTCACGCGCCACCGCCACGACCGCGATCTGCGGACCGCGTTTCAGCGCGAGTCGGTGATACATCGTGTACAAGCGCTGTTGTGCTTTCCACGCGTGCAGCGTAACCGTGGCCGATTGTCCCTGCTGCCGCAACGCCAATGCGGGGCCAATCTTCGGACGCAGGCGATACGCCCACGCGGCTTGCACCAGCACGTGCCGACAATGCGTGTTGCCGGCTTTGGTGATCGAGCCGCGTCGCAGGGCGAAGTACTCTTCGAAGACGATCCGATCCTCTGGCGCGAGGGGCGACGTCTTTCCGATCAGTTGCCGCAGCCACGTGTAAGCAGCTTCCGAAGTTTCCGCGGCGCGAGCCGGCGCCGACCTGCGAGGAGTGGCAGCGCGGCCTTCCGCCGATGGGGCCACCACCTGAGTGACGATGAATAACGTCGCTGTCGAATGCGGGGACAACCTGCGCCTGCGACTCATGGTGTGGATCACGGGATTGCAGGCAGGCAACCATGCCCACGGCGAGCTCGCGCCCGCCGGTCAGCGGGCGAATGGCGGCGGTCACCGTGCGGGGCGGCGACACAGGCGATCTCTCCGAGCAGGCGGCGGCGATAGAGACCGTACGCGCGCAACCGCTGGGGGATGGTGAGCACCACCTGCCGGTGCGGCAACGGCGCGAGCAGCGTGGTGTCCAGCCACTGCGTCCAACTCGCGAG
>JBGTFN010000044.1:0-2823 GCA_041747275.1 Gemmatimonadaceae bacterium
CCGACGGCCTTCATGCCGCGATCATAGAAGTCAGCTTCGAGATATTCGAGCAGCAGTGCAAACTGCAGCACTTCGAGTGTCGTGGATTGTTGCATATCGCGCTCCTCAGCCGTTGTTGTTGGGACCCTGCACAAACGCCGCCGGGGCGTTCGCGAGTGTCAGTCGTTGCGTGACAAAGCCCTGCGCGGCCGCTCCGACCTTCGCCGGACGGAACACGTCGTCGAATGCATTGGGGGCAAACGCGGTGGTGTTGGGCTGCAGCAGGTCACGAATCGCCGACGCATGTCGCGCTTCGACGGATACGATCTTGCCGGCGAGCGTCAGCGTGTCGGGATTGCTGATGTACTGTGCAGCGCCGTTGTACGCGGCAACACCAAGATCTTCGAACGTGCGCGCCGTCTCGAGGATGGACTGACGGTTGCTGAAGTTGACGCCGGGATACGTGGTCGTGATGGTGAAGTCGTTGCTCGCGCCCAGTGCGGCCTTGAAGAGCTCACGGTGCAGCACTTCGTGATTGCGCAGATCCAGCATGATGGACTGCTCGGCCTGACTGAGGCCGGAACCGGCAAAGCTGCTCACGACGCGTGTGTAGTAGTCTGCCTCGAGCTGCTCGAGCGCGTACGCGAACTGCAGGATCGCAATGTCGCCGCGCGCGAAGTCGATGGTGAGTGGGTCACCGGTGCCCGGGTCAACCGGGCCGACACCATTGTCGTCACTGCAGCCGGACAGCATCGAGGGCAGCAGGACGGCAACGCCGCCCATGGCCATGAGCTTGAACATTTCGCGTCGGGTGCGAGGCGAGGTGAGAATGCCACCATCGCTGAGCACCATTGTGGGACGATCTGACATGAACTCCTCCGAACGATGAAAGGATGCGCTGCACACATTTCGTGTGGCATGGCACCGTTACGTCCGCAGTCATTCGATCGGATCTCTCTAACTCAACGGCTCACGGCCAATGGCCATCGGCTGCAGTTGCGATTCGTCCATGAAGCCATATGGCCTGGTCCATCAGGCCATTCGACCTCGGTGCCTTCGTACAGTGATGAAGAGCACACGCGGCAGCCTCACGCCGACATCTGCGGGCAAGCGTCGCACTCGCTGTCGCTGTACGAATCCAAACGGCTGTATGGCCAGATAGACCAGGCCGTATGGCCGCATGACACGAAACGCACTGCGGCCAGTGGCCAATGGCCAATGGCCATGGGCCGGTTATGCCGCTTCGACAGCCTCCAATAGTTGCTGCCGCCGCAGCAGCTGCGAGTAGCGACCCTCGCGCGACATCAGCTCTTCATGTCGGCCTTGCTCCACCACCGCACCGCCATCGAGCACCACAATCACATCCGCATCCCTGACCGCACTCACACGATGCGACGCAATGATCGCCGTGCGATCCGTCAGCGCCCCGCGCAGCCCGCGCAAAATCGCGGCTTCCGTCTGCGTATCCACCGCCGACAGTGCGTCATCCAGCAGCACCAGGCGCGGACTTCGCGCGAGCGCCCGCGCGAGCGCGGTGCGCTGTTTCTGTCCACCCGACAGGTTGATCCCGCGTTCACCGAGCGGCGTTCCGAATCCCGCTGGCAACGCCGACACCGTATCGCTGAGTTGCGCGACCTGCGTGGCTTCGATCACCTCGGGTATCACGTCATCCCCCCGCGGCACGGCGTGTTCCGCGGTGTGTGTCACCGGCGCTTCCAGCGCGTCCTTCACCTCGTCCAGCGCATTGGCTTGCGTAATGCCATACGCCACATTGGTGCCGATCGTCTCAGAGAACAACAGCGTGTCCTGCGGCACATAACCGATATCGCGCCGCAGCGCGTCCAGCGGCAGTTGCGCAATCGGCACGCCATCGAGCAGGATCTCGCCGCGCTGCGGTTCGTACAGCCGCGGAATCAGGTCGAGCAGCGCACTCTTGCCGCTGCCAGTGGCTCCCACGATGGCCATCGTCTCACCTGCGCGCACGATAAACGACACATCACGCAGGGCCCAACGAGTGTTGTCCGCCGGGTCATCAGTGTCAGCCGCAACGGCGCCGTACGCGGCTGTGGCAGCAGCGTCTTGTACCCCATTGCTCGCCGCGCCGTCCGTCGTCGGATACGCAAACCACACATTCCTGAACTCGAGCGTTCGCCCCGCCGTCGCTTCGCGAAGCCGCACCGTTCCCTCGTCACGCACGCGCTCAGGCTCGGCATCGAGTATATGCATCACGCGCCCCATCGACGCGGCACCGCGCTGGAAAAGATTGATCGTCCAGCCGAGTGCGATCAATGGCCACGTCAGCATGGCGAGATAAATGCCGAACGCAACGAAGCCGCCCACCGTGATGGCACCCTCGATGAGCAGTCGTCCGCCGTAGCCGAGCGTGATGGCTGCGCCCAGGCCGGCAAGCAGGCCGAAGCCAGGGTTCATGACACCGTTCAGTCGAGCGAGTCGCATGTTAAGCTGCAGGTACTGCTCGCCTTCGGTCGCAAAGCGCGCGACCTCCGCAGCCTCCTGCTGATATGCCCGCACGATGCGCACCCCAGACAGGTTCTCCTGCGCGCGCGTGGTGAGTGTGCTGAACTGTTCCTGCACCGACTCGAAGCGCACGTGCACCGCTCGCCCGAGCTTGATCATCAGGAACGGCAGGCCGATCATGGGCAACAGCGCGGCGATCGTGAGCACGGCGCTGATGCGCGACATCATGATGAGTGCGAACAGCGCGCCGAAGATCGTGTTCACGAAGTACATGATGGCCGGCCCGGTGGCCATTCGCACCGCTTGCACGTCATTCGTGAGGCGGGCCATGATATCGCCGGTACGCAGACGTCCGTACCACGCCGC
>JBGTFN010000045.1:0-4245 GCA_041747275.1 Gemmatimonadaceae bacterium
CGCCGGCGCGGGCGCCGACGCCGAGGCCGAGGCGTGTTGCTCCCTCGAGCCGCAGCCCGCCGACGGCGTTACCGATGGATGGCAGCAAAGCAGGAAAACAACCGACGTCACCACCGCCTGACCCCACCAGGTGATCGAGCGAGACGAGCGGAAATACTCGGCCGCCCCCCTGCACTTCGGCGCCCAGCGCGATGCTCGAGTGCCCGCAATTCGATTGGTACGCATCGTCTGCGCCCACGAACCCGGCCCGTACCGACAACTGCAACAGTCCTGGCGAAGTCGGTTGTGCCTGCAGCAGGTGAAGAGGCGACACGAGCAGTGTCAGTCCCGCGAGCGCGAGCAATACGACGTTGCGAGTCGCACCGATAAATGGCACGGTCAGACTGCCTCGGAGGGGAAGGACAAGACGAAAACTTCGCAAGCTCGTGAGGTGGTGCATCACCATCCCGGCCGCCATTGTACATGCTCGTCAAACGACGCCGTCAACGCGACTCCGGCCGACGGAGTAATTCTCTGCAGAGTTCTATCCCCACCATGCGGCCCTTGTTTCCGCGGCCGTCCTAAATGGAGCACTTCGTGAGAGCATCCCTCTCCCTTCTGGGCCTCAGCATCCTGCTCTCCGGCAGCTTGCAGGCGCAGCAATCCTCCCGCACCGAACCCGTCACCGGGCTGCGAGACAACAGCTCCGGCTTCCACGCCCTCGTAGGCGCTCGCGTCGTCACTGCGCCCGGTCGAGTGCTCGAGAATGCCACCATCGTGATTCGTGATGGACTGATCACGGGCGTCGGCGCCAACCTGCCGACGCCCGCAGGCGCACGCGTCTGGCGCCTCGAGGGGCAGACGGTGTATCCGGGCTTCATCGATGCCCACGCCGATCTCGGCATGGACGCGGTGCCGGAGGGTGGCGACATCGGCCCGACGCACTGGAATCCGCAGGTTCGCGCGTGGTTCAGCACCACGTCCAACCTGAAGGACGATCCCGCCCGTCGCGAGGCACTTCGCTCACTCGGCTTCGGCACGGCACTGGCCGTACCCAAGCAGGGCATTTTCCGTGGCAAGGCATCGGTGGTCAACCTCGGCGACGCCGGAGTGCGTGAGCGGGTGCTCCGCCCTGACCTGCTGCAGTCGGTGGGCTTCCAGCGCTCGTTCGCGCTCGGCGGTTCATATCCGAACTCCACCATGGGCACGGCAGCGCTGATGAAGCAGACGTTCATGGACGCGGAGTGGTACATCCGCGCCCAGGACGCCTACGACAAGAGCGGTCGCTCCATCTTGCCGCCGGAGACCAGCGAGGCGCTCGGCGCGCTCGCAGCCGCCGTGCAGGGACGTCAGCCGGTGCTCTTCCAGACCGAAAGCGAGGAGGAGTACCTGCGGGCGCACAAGCTCGCCACCGAATACAAGGTGACGCCGTGGTTCCGGGGCAGCGGACAGGAATACCGGCTCGTTGACGTGCTCAAGGGGCGCACGAACCCGCTCATCGTGCCCGTCAACTTCCCCGACGCGCCCGACGTTGCCAATCCGGAAGCGGCGATGAACGCATCGCTTGCACAGCTCCGTCACTGGTATCTCGCGCCTACGAACCCGGCGGAGTTGGCCAAGGCGGGGGTGTCGTTCGCGCTCACCACCGACGGCCTGTCATCGCTCAACCAGTTCCTTCCCAACCTTCGCATTGCAGTTGCCCGTGGACTCTCGCGTGACAAGGCGCTCGAGGCACTGACGACGGTACCTGCGACGTGGCTCGGGATCGAGCGCACGCACGGTACGATCGCAGCCGGCAAAGTTGCGAATCTGGTGGTCAGTGACGGCGATCTGTTCACCGAGGAAGCGAGCGTTCGCGACGTCTGGGTGCAGGGCACGCGTTATGGCGTCACCCGTCCGCCGCAGATCGATCCTCGTGGCACGTGGACGATTGCGTCAGATCACTCATCCGGCTTCAGGGGCACGCTGCAGCTCGAAGGCACCCTCAACCGCATTCGCGGCACGATCGAAGTACCCAACCGCAATCCGATCACGTTGACATCGGCGCGCGTCGTGGCCGAAACGGGACGGCTGGAGGTGACCTTCCCCGGCGATCAGCTCGGCTATGAAGGCCGAGTGCTGATGACCGGTTCGGTGCGCGGTGAGGAGTTCTTCGGCTGGGCCTCGTTGCCAAACGGCGACGATCCGAAGTTCACGGGCACGCGCACAGAGCCGTTTGACGGACCTGCTCGCGGAACCGTGGCAATGAAGGTGCCGCAGCTCGACCTGCCGTGGATTCGCCCGATGATGGAGTACGGACGGGCTTCGCTCCCCAACCAGCCCGCGGTCGTTCTCGTGCGCAACGCCACGGTGTGGACGCAGGGTCCGCAGGGTCGTCTCGAGAATGCTGATCTGCTGGTTCGCGCGGGCAAAGTCGTGCAGGTCGGTACTGGTCTCTCCGCACCTGGTGGCGCTGTTGTGATCGACGCGGCCGGCAAGCATGTGACGCCGGGGCTCATCGATCCACACACGCATGCAGGTGTGAGCTCGGTGAACGAGAGCGGCTTCGCCATCGTGCCGGAAGTGCAGATGGGCGACGTGCTCACGCACAACAACATCTGGATGTACCGCCAGCTCGCCGGCGGACTGACCACACAGATGGTCAAGCATGGCTCCGCCAACCCGATCGGTGGCGAGAACGTGTTCGTGAAGTC
Source organism: Gemmatimonadaceae bacterium (assembly GCA_041747275.1). Classification (GTDB taxonomy): domain Bacteria; phylum Gemmatimonadota; class Gemmatimonadetes; order Gemmatimonadales; family Gemmatimonadaceae; genus JAABRT01. The sequence continues at coordinate 2,673 of JBGTFN010000045.1, forward strand.
GCGTTGGGGATCGCTGCCTGAGGATCTCAAGATCCAGGGCGCGCCGCGCACGGTGAAGTTTGCACTCGGCGAGAATCCGAAGCGCAGCCCGACACGCTATCCGAACACGCGCATGGGCACGCAGGAGATCATTCGAGATCACTTCCTTGCGGCTCGTGACTACGAAAAGGCGTGGAAGAAGTGGGAGGCGGACGGCAAGGGCATTCCGCCGCGTCGAGATCTGCGCATGGAAGCGATTCTCGACATCCTGAACCAGAAGCTGCTCGTCTCATCACACGGCTACCGCGCGGACGAGTTCCTGGCGCTGGTGCGACTGGCTGAGGAGTTCGGATTCAAGGTGCAGACGCTGCAGCATGGCGTGGAGGCGTACAAGATCGCGTCGGAGCTGGCCGCATCAGGGGTGGCTGCTGTCGTGTGGAGTGACTGGGGCGCGTTCAAGCTCGAGTCCTACGACGCCACGAACTACAACGCGCGTCTGCTCATGGAAGCGGGTGTCGTCACGTCTCTGCATTCGGATGACTCCGAGATTTCCACGCGCATGAATTGGGAAGCGGGCAAGTTGCTGCGCTCTGGCGTTGAAGAAGTGATGGCGCTGTCGACAGTCACTAACCAGGCCGCAAAGGCTGTGGCGATTGACGACCGCATCGGTTCACTGGAAGCCGGCAAGGACGCCGACTTCGTGATCTGGAACGGCAATCCGCTGTCGCAGTTCACGCGTGCCGAGCAGACATGGGTTGACGGGCGCAAGTATTTCTCGCTCGAGGAAGATGCAGTGCTGCGCCAGGACATCGCGCGTCAGCGTGCACAGCTCATTCAGGCGATCCTTGCCGCCGGCGGATCGGAGAACGTGACCACCAACGGTCCAGCGCGTGGGCGCGGACAGGAAAACCGCTGACCATGACCACGTCCACTAATGGAATCACGCACATGAGCAACAGCCTGAACGCCCGGATCACCCGTGCGCTGATGAAGCGCACGGCGGCGATCGCATTGGCCGCGAGTGTCGCGAGTGTGCTGTCGCCTGAGTACGCGTCAGCGCAGGTGCGCATGACGGTGCCGCCGCAGGAACTGCCCGTCGTGCTGCGCGGCGCGACGATTCACACCGTGACCAACGGCGTGATCCAGAATGGCATGATCGTGCTGGAGCGCGGCATCATCACGGCAATCGGCACTGACGTGGCGATTCCCCGCGGCGCCAAAGTGGTCGACGTCTCGGGTCAGCACATCTATCCGGGACTCATCGACGCGTACAGCAGCGTCGGCCTGACGGAGATCGGTTCAGTTGACGTGTCGAACGATATCAATGAAATCGGTGACTTCAATCCGAACGTGCGCGCAGAAGTGGCCGTCAACGCCGAGAGCCGTCATATCGGTACGACGCGTTCGGCCGGCGTGTTGGTGGCGTTCAGTACGCCCGGTGGCGGCGTGATCTCCGGCCTGTCGTCGGCGATGTCGCTTGAAGGCTGGACGTGGGAAGAGATGTCGATGAAGGGTGCGGCGGCGATGAACGTCAACTGGCCGGATCCGAACGCGCGTCCGCGTCGCGGCGGCGGTGGCGGCCCTGGCGGTCGTG
>JBGTFN010000046.1:0-3144 GCA_041747275.1 Gemmatimonadaceae bacterium
GGATGGCAGCGCCTGAGCCACACGCCTACGCGACCATGGTCGACGTAGCGGCATAACGATGCGCTGAAGCTGACGAGCGAGTTATTGAAGCTCGCTACGCTCGCATTTTTCTTGGATCGCTCGCAGCTTAGCTCAACGTTATGCCGCTTCCAACCACGTCATATTGATCGTGTCGCGAAGTAGCCAAGGCGTGCACACAAGCCATCGATGCAGCTGTAGTTCCAAGAGCGATGAAACGCGCGACGTTTGCCGTCGTCCGCGGGCAACGGCCTCTCCCCTGCGTTCACCACCAATCGCGCTCTTCACCGGAATCCTGCTGCGCGCTTCGCGATCGGAATGAGCTTCGCGCTGTCAGCGGGCACGCCAAATCCATCGCCGCAGGCAGTCACCAGGTAGATCCAGGCCTGACGTGTCACGCCGACCGTGCTGCATGCGCCGTTGGCATCGGCCGCGAAACGTCCCGTGGTGTTGCCCACTGCGACAGTTCGCGTGACGCTGTCGGGTAGTGATGCATGGAGTTGCTGCGTGGCGCGCGCTGGAGTGGCCATGCGATTGGCGCTGAGCCACAGGTCGCGCTTCGGATTGGCCAGGCTGTAGTGACAAACGGATGTATCCTCAGCGCTGACCTGCGCGCCCGCGCCGAGTATTGCGCTCGCGACCTGTAATCCTGCGGTTGCACACATGCCGGCCATTTGGCGAAACCCGAGCGCGATGTTTTCGGTCGGTAGCCAATTCGCGTCGGAGGCTGGCGCTTGGAACTCGCGCGCCGCCGCCGTTTCGTGCGTGGATCGCAAGAGGTACCAGCCACTATCGAGAAGGATAGGCGACGGTGCGCGGGTACCGGCAGTTGCTCCCAGTCGCGCGCCAATCAGCGCCTCAGTCCAACTGCGCATCGCGAAGCCGGCCTCGACGAGTCCGTCTAGGGTGTAGTGCGGTTGACCAACCTGAGTCACGTGGGCCCAGGGGGCATTGCGTGCGCGGAGCGCGCGCCAGAGCGAATCGGCGTTCTGCGTTCCCGCAACATCGTCGTTCTCGCCCGTGATGCTCAGTGCCGGCACAGTGGCGAGCTTCGCGGTATCGAACGGAATGCCACGGAGGTTCGAGTGGAACATGATCAGGCCCACCGTGCGCTCGGGATACAGACTGCCGAAGGTCGCGGCGAAATTTCCCGCGGCGGAGAACCCGAACACCACCACATTCGCTTTCGCGAGCTCGGGATGGCCCGTTGCCGACGACGCGAGTGTGAGGGCCTGCAGGAGAGCTGCGCCACCGCCAAGGGCTGCGTTTCGTACACGCTGCGTGACGGCAAGACCGTCCTGTCTGCCAAGCCCCAACCTGAGCAGCGCGCACTGTGCGCGCACGCACATCGACCGCCAGTCTCGATCGTCGTAGGCATAGCGATCGAGCTCGCGATCGATGAAAACGACGACGGCGCGTACAGTCGTCACGCCGGTTGGGACGTCTACTTCGAACCACGCGCTGTCGTTTGCGCCAGGGAATGGGAACGCGGTTCGCGCGTCGGGAAGTGCGGCATGCCGCACGGGGGCGGCACGATGGCCTGACGCGCATGCCGAGAGCGCGAGTGCGACGAGGAGTCCTCCGGTGCCTTTAGCGAGTGACATTTACTAAGCTACTGGCCTGAACGGTTTGTGGATTCAACGGTTGCGCGATCTGGGTCGGTCGAGAAAGGAAATTCGATTGGGGTCGGTCGAGCACCCGCTGAACGTATGATGCCGAACTTACGGCTTTATCGCCGACCGCGCGAGGACCGACGGGCGGGCGCCGGCGAGACGTCCGCCCCGCAAGCGCGATACGTGGTCCGTCCAGACACGCTCGGAGACGCGCACGTACTCGTGCGCGGGCAGTACGTGTTACAAGACGGGCGGGTCGATGCCATGTCGCGGCGCGGATGGTTCACCGAGGTTTGGGCGCACACGCGGCGGAGAGGGGGATCGTTCACGATCATTACAGCTGACAGCGCGTGCGTCCACGACGCTCGCGAATGAGCGGCCGCGCGAATCGCAGCCCAAGCACAGGCCTCCCGATCGTAATCATTTCTTACCTTGACGCCGCGGCGGTATAACGAGCGTTGCTGCAGTCAAAGGCAAAGCGGTGCGCTGTGTAACTGCGCAGTGCTTCGCACTGCTCCGTTCACAGCTAATTTATTGGAGTCTTTGCAGCAGAACGCGGCGGCCGTGACATCGCATCGTGCCTCATCAACTACTGCATCGGAGCTTTGGGCCACCAAGAAGGTTGACTTTAGCGGCAACTCGCTCGCAATCGGGGATAGTCGCGTTCCTGCTGACAACAGCACCGCCGTGCGCCTCAACACTCGATCGCTTGCGCTCACTGGTTCAGAGCCTTCTATTAGCGCCGTTGCAGCAAACCGAGAATCGCTAAGCACACAACTACGAGTATCCTCCGATGACGAATTATGTTCGGGCAGAATCGTTTTTAATCGCACGGCACCCCACGCTTACCGAGAAGTGGGTGCAGGAACAGATACGCCTGGATCCGGCTTTACTTGGCTTAGGTGACCTCGAAGTAAAGACATAGAGAGGTCGCTACCTCGGTCGGGGCGACTTGACATGCTCTTACAGGATCCTGACAACTCACGTCGATACACTGTTGAGCTTCAGCTAGGCGTGACTGACGAATCGCACATCATTCGTTCGCTTGAATATTGGGATATCGAACGAAAGCGCTATCCGCAGTATGACCACTGCGCGGTGCTCGTCGCGGAAGACATTACGAGTCGCTTTCTAAATGTTCTCGCGCTGTTCAACGGAAGCATCCCATTCATCGCAATCAAAATGGGAGCATTCAAGATCGGTGAAGTCATCACGCTCACGTTCACCACTGTCCTTGACGAGTTGCAGCGAGGGTTAGACGAGGAAGAGTCCGGATCGTTTGAACCGGTCGATCGCGGGCACTGGCTGGCGAAAGGAAGTGCTCAGACTGTAGCAGAAGTAGAAAAGGTTCTGGGTCTCGTGCGATCTTTCGCCCCAGGTGTAGATCTCAAATTCAACAAAAACTACATCGGCTTCGGCAAAGATGGGCAGGCCTACAACTTCGCGGTTAGTAGACCACGAAAGAGTCATGTTAACCTGCATATCAAGATCCCCCGCTCCGATGAGCAGGACC
>JBGTFN010000047.1:0-4496 GCA_041747275.1 Gemmatimonadaceae bacterium
GAGGTCAGCAAAGCGAACAGGAGAGAGCGCATCACGATAGCTTGCAGGAGATTGCTGGTTTTGGTGAGGGGTCGGGATTCGGGCCACTCCATTCTTGACTGAGGTATCTAGTGACGCGTTCCAGATTCCCCCGCATTCTGCTGCTGCTCGCGATTCCGATCGCACTGTTTCTGCTGCCCACGCTGAGCGGACTGCTCACCGACTGGTGGTGGTTTCAGGAAGTGGGCTACGAAGTGGTGTTCACCAAGACCCTCGTGACCAAACTAGCGCTCTTTTTCACGGCCGGCCTGATCGCTGCGTTGGTGTTTGGGGGGAATCTGGCGTTTGCCCAGCGTGGTGCACTTCCCGAACCGGTACTGGTCAAGATCGGCGACGCAACCCAGTCGGTAGACCTGACAAGCGTGCTCCGGCGATTTACGCGGCCGGTCACCATCGTGTTGAGCCTCATGATCGCGCTCGGCGCGATGTCGATGTGGGATACGGTCCTGCTGTTCTTCAACCGCACGGAATTCGGGACAATCGATCCCGTGTTCTCGCGTGACATCGGATGGTACGTGTTCTCGCTGCCGGCGCTGAGTGCGCTGACCGGCGTTCTGCGCAGCCTGGTGACGCTCAGTCTGTTTCTGCTGATCCCGCTCTATTTCTTTCGTGGCGACGTAGTATTGCTGCCACGGGGTCTTCGCATCGAGCCGACGGCGGGCCGTCATCTTGGTGTGCTGCTCGCGATCTGGTTCGTGCTGGGCGCAGTTTCGCTCTGGTTCGTCGACACGTCCAATCTGCTCTACTCGGCAACCGGACCGCTGGTTGGTGCGAGTTATGCCGACTTGAATGCGTCACTTCCCGCGATCCGGATCTCCGCGATCGTTGCCCTTATCGCCGCTGGGCTGGCGCTGGTGGGTGCATTCCGCGGACAGCTTGGCTGGTATGCGTTCCTCGGTGTCGCAGGCTACGCGGTGGTCGGCGTGCTGGGGCGCGGGGTTGCGCCAGCGCTCGTGCAGAAGTTTGTTGTCGCGCCGACTGAGCTTACGCGTGAGACTCCCTACCTCGCGCATCATATCGACGCCACGCGTCGCGCGTGGGCCATCGACAGCGTGGAAACACGCGAGCTTGCCGGGGAGACACGCCTGACGTTGGCCGACATCCGCGCCAACGGTCCCACCATCGACAACGTGCGCCTGTGGGACCGCGCGCCGCTGTTGCGCACGTTCAAGCAGCTACAGGAAATCCGAACCTATTACGATTTCGTGTCGGTGGACGACGATCGCTACTGGATTGACGGCAAGTACCGACAGGTGCTGCTCTCGCCGCGTGAGCTGAACACGGCCTCGCTGCCCACGCGCACGTTCATCAACGAGCATCTCACGTTCACGCACGGCATGGGGCTCACCATGAGTCCTGTGAATGAGGTGACCACGCAGGGCCTGCCGGTGCTGTTCGTGCAGGACCTTCCACCGCGCACCACCGGCTCGCTCAAGGTCACACGCCCGCAGATCTACTTCGGCGAGCTGACAACTTCGCACGTGTTCGTGAACACACGTCAGCAGGAGTTCGACTTTCCTTCTGGCGAAGCGAACGTGTTCCGCGCGTACACCGGCTCAGGTGGCGTAGCCGTCGGCGGCGTGCTGCGCCGCTCGCTGCTGGCGCTGCATTTCGCGTCCATGAACGTGCTGCTGTCGGGCGACATCACGGGTGAGTCGCGCGTGATCTACAACCGCACCATCGACGAACGGGTGCGCAAGGCCCTTCCCTTCCTCTCGTTCGACCGCGACCCGTACATGGTCGTGGCCGACGATGGCACGCTGCACTGGATTCAGGATGCGTTCACGACCACCGCGCTCTATCCGTATTCCTATCGGGCCACAGACGGCACGAGTTACATGCGGAACAGCGTGAAGATCGTGATCGACGCGTACAATGGTTCCATCAAGGCGTACATGGCGCACCCGAGCGATCCGATCATTCAGGCATGGAACTCGGTGTACCCCGGCCTCCTGCAGCCGCTCGACGCGATGCCCGCGGATCTCGCGTCGCATATCAGATATCCGGACGACCTGTTCCGCACACAGACGGCGCTTTATACCACGTATCATATGGATACGCCGGCGGAGTTCTACAACCGCGAAGACCAGTGGCAGATCCCGGTGATCGACCGTACGGACGGCTCAGTGCCATTCATGCGACACATCATCATGCGCCTGCCCGACGAGCCGACCGCAGAGTTCATCTACATGGCCCCGTTCACGCCGCGCGGCAAGGACAACCTGGCCGCGTGGATGGTCGCGCGAAACGACGGAGAACACTACGGCAAACTGCGCGTCTATCAGTTTCCCCGGCAGAGCCTGGTGTTTGGCCCGCGGCAGATCGAGAATCGCATCAGTCAGGACACGGAAATCTCGCGCCAGATCTCGCTCTGGGATCAGCGTGGCTCGCAAGTCATCAAGGGCGACCTGCTGGTGATTCCGATCGAGGCTGCGCTGCTCTATGTGCAGCCCATCTACCTGCAGGCCGACGGCGGACGCATTCCCGAACTCAAGCGTGTGGTGATTGCCTACCAGAATCAGGTAGTCATGCGAGAGACCCTCGACGCCGCGCTCGCCGCGCTGTTCGGTGCTGATGCTGACACGCCGGCAAGAACGACGATCGACATCGGCGCCGACATGCCCGACGCGGCGCCGATCACGGTCGACGCGGAGATGTCAACCCTCATTGCCGACGCGCGGCGCCGCTACCAGGCAGCGATCGATGCACAGCGCGAGGGAGACTGGACTCGGTACGGCGAGGAGATTCGTGCATTGGGAGGCGTGCTCGAGCGCCTGGAAGCGATGCGAGCTGCTACTCCGTCGGCGCCGGCTGTGCAGCCTCCGGCGCCCAGCGGTACGCCTTGAGCGTCCAGCTGGTGCGGGCATAGCGGCTGACCTTCACACTGTCAGCCTGATTGCCCCCCAGCAGTTCGAGGTGCGTCGGTGTTTCGTGCATGAGGAAGCCGACGTGATGGCCGGTAGTGGAGAGACTGCTGTTTCGCGCCGTGGAGTTGTAGATCACTGCGATCGCTCCGCGGCGCGCTTCGCATGGAACGCCCCATCGTGCCCAGCTCGCGGCAGCAGCCGAGTTCGTGCCCTTGAAGCCTGCCTCGCGAACGCACCAGTTCACGAAGGATGCACACCAGGGGACCTCATCGGTGCGCGCGCGCAGCAGCGTACTCGCGTGATATTCGACGATGCGCGGGTTGTGGTGCGCACCAGCGATTTCGCGCTGTCCAACCTCGCGTAGGGCAATACGCATCCACGGTGGGTCGGACTGAACAGCGGTGTCATCCGGTACAGCGGGAGCAGGCGTCTGCATGGCAGGAGCGCTGAGCGCATTCCAGGTGTTGCGGCCACACACGCCGTCACTCTCCAGTCCTGTCGCGCTCTGGAATCGGCGCACGAACAATTCGGTGCGCTCGTCGAAACGCCCTGAGATTTCCAACCGCGGAACCGGTTGCAATCGCTGGTTCAGCAGCGACTGCAACGTCCGGACATCCGCACCCGATTTTCCCAGCCGCAGGGTTGGAGGCACAACGCGAACATGCATCCGACCTTGCACGCGCGCCAGACCACTGGCGCCGGATGTGTGCCCTGTTTACTGTACGAGTCTGTCGGGCCTCCCCGGCAAATGGGCGTGTAGCTCAGCTGGTTAGAGCGCTGCTTTCACACAGCAGAGGTCCGGGGTTCGAGTCCCTGCACGCCCACTCGAAAATGCAGGTCGCACCTTGTAGGCCTAGCGCGGGTGGATGCTTCGGCTATCCACCCGCGCTTGTCATCTCCACGCCTGCCTGGCGAAGGCGACCGGCAAGCACGTCGTCCATTCGGACGGTGACCAGCAAATCCGATCCGTCCGCCTTCTGGTCGAGTACCTCACCATCTCGGTGCAGCGAAGCCAGCACCGCGCCCTGATGCGCTGCCACGCGCACTTCGACGAGCGGGCGCAGCCGGCGGATGCATTGCACGAGTTCCGCGCGCAGCGGCTCGAGGCCTCCGGGTGCATTTGCAGAGACGAAGAGTGCATCGGGAACGAGATTGTGCACGCGCTCCTCGAATCCCAGCGCCTCCTCCCTCGGCAACAGGTCCATCTTGTTGCACACCAACCGAACAGGACGCGACTGCAGCCCCAGTTCCGCAAGCACGTCATCCACCACGTCCCGGTGCTCTTCCCATGCCGAATGACTCACGTCCACGACGTGCAGCAGCAGGTCGGCTTCGCGGGCCTCGGCAAGCGTCGCGCGAAACGATGCGACCAGGTGATGAGGAAGCTTGCGAATGAATCCAACGGTGTCGGTGAGCAGCACCGTGTACCCCTCGCCGACATCGATCTCCCGCGTCAGCGGATCCAGCGTGGCGAACAGCCGGTCTTCTACGAAGACGGCCTGGTCGTTTGCCAGTGTGCGAAGGACCGACGACTTGCCGGCATTCGTGTAGCCGACAAGCGCAACCTTGAACTGCGACTTGCGTTGCTGG
>JBGTFN010000048.1:0-19014 GCA_041747275.1 Gemmatimonadaceae bacterium
GCTGGCGCACCGTCAGGCGCAGCTGACTCGACGCCCGCCAGACGCAGCGCCGCTGCTCGCCAGCGCGGACAGCTTTGCCCGGCAAGCGCTCGCGCTTGATAGCCGAGACGCCGGAGCGCTGGAGCTGCGGGGCACAGCCGCGTACGCGCACGTCCTGCGTGGACTGATCGACGACACGGCCGCCGCACGCGCAATCACTGACACGGCGGCCAAAGCGCTCGAAGCCGCCGTGAACGTCGATCCGCAGCGTGCAAGCGCCTGGGTCCGGCTGAGCGAGGTGGCGTACGGACAGTTCAATCGTGCTCTGGCGCGCGACGCGGCACGGCGTGCCTACGAAGTTGACGCGTATCTTGAGAATGCGGGCAGCGTGCTCTGGCGCCTTTTCATCACCGCATACGACATGGCGGAGCCTACCGAGGCGGCGCGTTGGTGCGAAGTCGGGCACTCCCGATTCCCGGAGAGTCCGCTCTTCCTGCGCTGTCAGCTCCTGCTCATGACAATGCGCGGCGCTTCGCCGAACGTCGATCGGGGGTGGGAGCTCATCGAGGAGCTGAACGCGGTCACGCCGCGGCCGCAGCGACCGTTCGCGGGTCGCTTCAATCGCATGTTGATGTCGGTGGCACTCGGCCGAGCCGGCCTGACCGACAGCGCACGCGCGGTGATGACGGGTGCGCGTGCCGACCGCACGATCGATCCGCAGGGCGAGCTCCAGGGACTCGAGGCGTTTGCCCGCACAGCGATCGGGGACAAAGAGGAGGCTGTCCGTCTCCTGGAAGGCTATCTCCGCGACTTCCCCGCGCACCGGGAAGGCTTTCGACGGCTGAACACGTGGTGGTGGCAGGACATTCAGGGCGACCCGCGCTTCAGGGCGCTGCTCACCGGAACCTGAGAAGCACAGTGCGTCGCTCCGGCGGGACGGAGAGTCGTGCACCCATCCCTACTCCCGCAACTTCGGAGGTACTCATGCTTCGTACTTTCCTTACCGTGCTGGTGGCCGCCAGCGTGCTCACCGCCTGTACGGGCGATGAACCGCCGGTCGTGCCCACCGGCTTGCAGGCGCCCTCGCTCTCCCTCGCAACCACGTGCAACCCGGCCGGCGTTCGCGCCACGCTCGCGACGCTGCACACAGAGGGAGGCGCGAAGGCCTTTTCGATTCCGACCTTCAATCAGGCCCGGTCCCTCGATCCGGCAACGACCGAGGCGCGTCGACTCTATTACGCGGTCATCAACTACGTGCTTGGTGAATACGCGGCCAATCGGCTGGCCACGCCCGCGCGCTACGCGAGCACCCAGGCCGGAGTCGATTTCGTTATCGGCTCGCTCTATGCGTGCGCCGGCATCATCCCACCCGCCGGGCTGCAGGATGTGATCGATGATCTAGGCGACCACGTGGCTCCCAACCGCACCGCGTGCGTCGGCGACAATGGCCTCCCGCTGCAATGCAGACTGCCGAACGGAGATGTCGTGATGGTCGCAGAGCCGGGCTTCTTCATCGCGCCAGCGGTGATCATTATCGAGCCCGGCGCCGATCCCCGCTTCGATGCGACCTATCCCGGCGGCCGCTGGTCGCCGGTATGGCGCATCCATGTCGAGCCGCTCACGGCGCAGGCCAACTACCCTACCTATACCGGTGGACCGGTTATCACCAGCACGCACCCCCGCGCGGCCGTTGCGCTCTGCGTGGTGGATCGGGCACAGACTCCCCACCCTGCGGTCCTTGGACTGCAGGTCGCGCAGGCGCTGGAGACGGACCTGCAGTTCCCGCCGTTCCTGCTCGACCAGGTATTCACCTTCAACGGCGTGAATCTCATCGCGCAGCTCGACTGCACGCCGGGCACGACCGACCTCGCGCTCCGGCGAACCAGCCCCTTCGGCTCCTCCCTGCTCGCCGTGCAGTCGTGGAACGCGCTGCGCAGCTTTGGCTCGCTGCTGGGCGATGCGCTCACCCCTCAGCCCCTCTACGCCTTCGACGGAGGCATGGGCGGAGTGGTGGAATCGTTCGAGAGCTTCTTCGCCGTGGTGGATCCATCGTCCGAAAGCTTCGACGGCTTGGACGTTCGGAACGCGCAGGGCCAGTCGATCGTCCAGAACCCAACGATCGTTCAGTCCGGGGGCTCTTTCGTTGCCACTGCGGTGCCGCTCACCTACTCCGGGGAGTCGTTCAACGCAATCCAGGACACGAACGCCTTCTCCTGTGTGTGGACCCCCGCAGCAGGCCTGAGCGTCACACCGACCGCGAGCACCCTCCAGGCAACGATCACCGTTACGTCCACCCAGACCGCCTACTCCGGCTCCGTGGGCGTAGTGTGCACCCGTGGCACGACGTCACAACAGACCTCGTTCTCGGTGAGTACGCAGTCGCCGAATCCCAGCGACTGATTCGGGTCGTCGAGGCGTGGGCCGGATCCGGTCGCGAAGTTCGCGACCGGATCCGTGCAACTACGTCATGAAGGTGTGCTATGCCACCTATCTACTCGCCGGCGAGTCGCGCGCTGCTCGGTCTCGGCGCGATATGCTTTGTCCGACCGAGCTGCTGCGCCATACGCGCCAGCCCGTTGGCAAGCAGCGTTTGCAAGAATGACGGGATGCCGGCGAGCTGGTATTCCCCTTGCATCTGGTTCAGTGCGTATCCGACCTCCAGCAGTGACGCGTCGTCCCACCGGCCTCCACCACGGTTGGCGGCACCGGCCATCTCGGTCAGAAACCACTGCAGGTTGAGCGCGGGTGTCGCCGTGCAGCGGCACACCACCCTGTCCGTTTCACTGCCGTTCTTGAATGTGTGTACGGCTCCCGCTTCGATCAGCGCTTCACCGCCGGCCTCCACGCGGCGCTGCTCACCGTTCACCGTGGCGACGAGGCACCCTGACATCACCTCGAAGTGCTCGGTCTGCTTTGGGTGCGAGTGCGGCGTGGGGCCCTTGCCGCCGGGAGCCAGATGCATCTCGAACGTCACCGAGGGCGCGTCTGAGTCGGGTGGGCCGAAAAACACCAGCGTCTCACCCTGTTTCGGCAGCGTCAGTGTGATCATCGGAGTTCCGGTTCAAGGGACAGGGGTCCGGGCGAGCCAGTCCGAATATGCCTGACGCCAAACAGCGGCGCGAATATGCGATTGGCTCCTGCGTCCCTACTCGTCAGGAAACGGCACGCGCTCCAGACCCGGACCCGCCGCCGAGCGCACCACCACCGCCGCCGCGCTCGCGACTGAGCCACCAGGCCACGTCACTGCACTCAGCGTACAATCCGACAGCGAGAGCGTCGGAATCGGCGCGTCCTGCCGGAGCGTGGTGAGTTGCAGCATGAGACGCACGTGTTCCTGCTGGCCGGCGAGTCGCGCAGTCAGGTCCCGATGGGTGACGAACTCCGTGGCCTCGAGCGCCCTCTCGATTGTTTTCCAGCGGCGCAGCAGGCGGGCGGCCACGCTCGGCCCGATGCCCTTCACACCTGGAATGTCGTCGCCCACTTCGCCGGCCAGCGCCTTGAACGACGGCAAGAGTACAGGTGGCACACCGAATTTCGCCTCCACGTCCGGCGCGCTCCACGGCTTGATGCGCATGCCGTCCGGGCCCTTGCCCACGCCAACATAGTGCGCCACGGACACACCCTCGCACACGAACTGCAGCAGGTCGGAGTCGTTCGACAGCAGCGTCACGCGCGCCTCGGCTCGGAACCGGGCCATCAGCGACGCCACACAGTCGTCTCCCTCGAACTCCGCCACGCTGACGCTGGCCAGTCCCGTGGACTCGACGCCGTTGCGAATTGGCGTCACTCGCTCCCGCATGCCGCCGGTGCGGCTGTGCTTGTAGCGCGGGAATAGCGCATGCCGGAAGGTGGGGCCGTCATGGTCCCACGCCGCGATCAGGTGGGTTGCGCCGATGTCCATGGCCGCGCCGCGTGCCATCTGGCACCAGAGTCGGACGCCGTTCGAGACGTCGCCATTGGCCACATGCGCAGCGCGGCCGGCCAACGACTGTGCGTCGATCACCAGCAGGTGGGGAGCGTTCATCTCTGCAACCTAGCGCGAATCCCCAGCGGGTCCGGCGAGCTGAACCGAGAGGACGCCGCTGAACTACAAAAGCACTTGACAAGTCCTCCGATAGTAATACTATTGCATGACGCTAGTGACCTACCTCTCACCGCCAAGAGTTTTCTGCATGCCTGAGCTGTTCAGGGACCTCAAGCACGACCTGCCCGCGAGCATCGTCGTGTTCTTCGTAGCCGTTCCGCTGTGCCTCGGCATCGCACTTGCGTCCGGGGCGCCGCTTTTCTCCGGTATCATCGCCGGCATTGTGGGTGGAATCGTGGTGGGCGGAGCAAGCGGATCGCCGCTCGGCGTCAGCGGACCGGCGGCCGGTCTCGCCGTTATCGTGCTCGGCGCCATTGCCACGCTCGGGGGCTCGTTCGAGGCTTTCCTCGTCGCCGTCGTCCTCGCGGGGCTCCTGCAGATTGCGATGGGATACGCGGGGTTGGGTGCGATCGCGTATTACTTCCCGTCGTCGGTGATCAAAGGCATGCTCACCGGCATCGGACTGCTCATCATCATCAAGCAGATTCCGCACGCTTTCGGCTATCTCGGCATGTCGGATGAAGGCATGATCACGCGCGGTGGAGAATCGGCCTTCGAGCAGCTTTCCACCCTGCTGCAGGCCGTCACGCCTGCCGCGCTGCTGGTGAGCGGCCTTTCGCTGACGCTGCTGATTACCTGGGAGACTTTGCTCGCGCCGCGTGCGAAGTTCTTCAAAGCGGTGCCTGGTCCGCTCGCGGCTGTCGCCGTCGGCATCGGGTTGAGCACCCTGATGGCGTCGGGCGCGCTACCCTGGACGCTCGCCGCGCACCAGCTCGTGGCGATTCCTGTCGCCGGGAGCGTCTCCGAGTTTCTGGCCCAGTTCGCGCGCCCCGACCTCAGCGTGCTGGCGAACACCGAGGTGTACATCATCGCGTTCGTGCTGGCGCTCATCGCCAGCATCGAGACGCTGTTGTGCGTCGAAGCCACCGACCGGCTCGACCCGCAGAAGCGCATCACGCCCACCAACCGCGAGCTCAAGGCGCAGGGACTTGGCAACATCGTCTCCGGGCTGATCGGCGGCCTCCCGGTCACTCAGGTCATCGTGCGCAGCTCAGCGAACATCTCCTTTGGTGGACGCACAAAGCTGTCGTCCATCATGCACGGCTTCCTGATTCTTCTGTGCGTTATCGCGATTCCCGGCGTGCTCAACATGATTCCGTTGGCAACGCTTGCCGCGATTCTGCTTCTGGTAGGCTACAAGCTCGCCAAGCCGGCGTTGTTCGTGCAGATGTACCGCTACGGTTGGGAGCAGTTTGCGCCCTTTGTCGCCACGGTCGTCGGCATCCTGACGTTCGACTTGCTGCGCGGAATCGCGGTCGGGCTGGCGGTGGGCGTAATGGTTGTGCTGCATCACAACCTGCGCAATCCGTTCTCGGTGGTCACGCGTCGGACCGAGGCACTGGAGTATCGCATCACGCTCGCTGAAGAAGTGTCCTTTCTCAACAAGGGCAGCATTCTGCAGCAACTGCAGGAGATCCCCGAGCACTCGCATGTGGTGATCGATGGGTCGAGATCCAAGGTCATCGACTTCGACGTGCTCGAGATCCTGCGCGACTTCCGCAACACCGCACCGGCGAGGCGCATTGCCGTGGACCTGCAAGGCATCTCGCTCGATGCGCCCTTGCAGACCATCGACGCGGGTGCGAACGACGCGAATTCCGATGTACCCGCGCCCGCGACGCCGGGCTCGACCAAGTCCGTACCCCTAACCCCTGCCAACTCATGAAAACGCTTACCCGTGAAACTCGTGATGCGCTCTCCCCCGATCAGGTAGTGGACCTGCTGCGTGAGGGCAACGATCGCTTCGTCAACCGCCGTCAGTCCGGACGCGACCTCATGCAGCAGGTGCTCGACACGAGCAGCGGCCAGCATCCCATGGCCATCGTGCTCAGCTGCATCGACTCGCGTGCGTCCGTCGAGCTCATGTTCGATCAGGGCATTGGTGATATTTTCAGCTGCCGAGTGGCCGGCAACGTGCTCAACGAGGATGTGCTCGGCAGCCTGGAGTTTGCGTGCCGCGTCGCCGGTGCCAAGGCCATCATCGTGCTCGGACACACGCGCTGTGGCGCCATCATGGGTGCCTGTGACGGCGTCAAGATGGGCAACCTGACCGCGCTGCTCGACAAGATCCAGCCGGCGGTCGACATGGAGGACAAGACCACCGACAACCGCACGTCGGCGAATGCGGAGTTCGTGGAACGGGTGGCTCTGCTCAACGTGCAGCTGGTGCAGCGGCAGATTATCGAGCGCAGCGAGGTGCTCGCGGCCATGCTCGCGAATGGCGAACTGGCGCTCGTGGGCGGCGTTTACCATGTGGCGACGGGTGCGGTGGACTTTCATGGTGCGTTCGTGCCCGCGAGCGCTGGCTGAAATCGTCCCCGTCGGCGCAGTCCATGACCTTTTCCGGCACCGGCGTGCGCGTGACGCTGCACGTGGATGAAAAGCTGTATCTCAAGGACCCCAACTCCTCGGAGACCGGTCGTCGTATCCTCGAGCACAGCATTGCGCTGCTCGACGAGATCGGCTTCGAGGCGTTCACCTTTCGCAAGCTGGCGCTGCGCATCGGCAGCACCGAGCCCACAATCTACCGGTACTTTCGCAGCAAGCAGCGGCTTCTGCTCTATCTCACCTCCTGGTACTGGAGCTGGATGGAGTATCGGCTGCTCTTTGCGACCAGCAACGTCGTGTCGGCTGAGCTGCGCCTGCGGCTAGCTCTGCGTGAGCTGACGCAGCCCATTGTTGCAGACGACGCCACGCCGCACATCGACGAGGCCGCGCTGTACCGCGTGGTGGTGTCGGAATCGTCCAAGGTGTTTCTCAACCGCGATGTGGATGCGGAAAATCGAGAGGGGCTGTTCCGAAGTTACAAGCGGCTGTGTCGCAGCGTGGCCGACATCATTGCCGAGATCAATCCGGAGTATCGTTATCCTGTGGCGCTGGTGTCGACGGTGGTGGAAAGTTCACATTTGCAAAAGCACTTCGCCGAGCATTTGCCTTCGCTCACCAACGTGTTGCGGCATGAGATGAACGGCTCGACTACCGACTTTCTGACAGACCTGGTGTTCCGCGTCATCAAGACACCGACGGACGCGACCAAACAATCGGCGTCCTGACCGCAATGGCACTGACGACCAGATCGTGTGAACGCCATCATTCGCCCCGCCATCGCTGACGACGCAGCCGCCGCTTCGTGCGTCGCGCTGGCCGCGAAGGCCTTCTGGGGCTACGCGCCAGAGGTGCTCGACAAATGGAGGCCGCTGCTGCGATTCACAGCCGATTACATCGCCAGACACATGGTGTTCGTCGCCGATCTCGACGGGGCAGTGGTCGGCGTGTGCTCGCTGGAGGAGCACGGTAAGCATCGTGAACTCGCGCACCTTTGGGTGCATCCCAGCGCGCAGGGGCGAGGTCTGGGTAAAGCGATGCTGCACCGAGTCCGTACGGCGGTTGCCGGACGACGTGGCCCGTTGCGTCTCGCATCCGATCCGAATGCGGCGGCGTTCTACCTTCGTCTGGGCGGACGACGCGTCGGCGCGATCTCCGCGGCGATTCCAACCGAACCGAACCGCACGCTGCCCGTGTTCGAGTTCGACTGCTCACCGCCGATGTGATGCGCGTGTGCGATTCACCTTCTCGATTTGGGCGACTGCCGTGTCGGAGCCTCATCTGACACGGGCCGAGGCCTTATGGTCAGGGAGTCGAAGGTCGCTCCGGACTGATCAAACGCGCTTACCTCCGCCCGATCGCCGTGCAGCGTCACGAAGAACAGGTGATTGCGAGACTGCGCTCGCTCGAGATACGGTGCGTCAGCGAGCGGTGTTGTCTCGCGCGTGGTCACGCCCCACGCACCATCGCCCAGATATCGGGTGCCGTCGACGTGCCGCTCACTCCCGCGCAACGGGTGCGTCACCTTGTACGTGTGGTCGTGATTCTCGAACGCGAATCGCACCGCGGCAGTGTCGAACAGCGGCACCCAGTGTTCGCGGATGGCCACGGACACAGGCCCGCTGAACGCGCGATGCGACGGGTACGCCGGCACATGATACATGGGAATGACATACGGCACGCTGCCGCGACTCTCCAGCGTGCGGCGCAGCCACTCCGTCTGCTCTCCATGCACGGTATTCGTGTGGTATGAGTCGAGGACTACCAGGCTCAGATAATCGCCCGCATCAAGCACGTTGTAGCCCGGCTTGCCCGGGAATGAGAACAAGCTGAAGAAGAAAGGCGCACGCTCCGGTGAGAGTCCGCGCTCGGGCGCACCGCCACGAAGGTCGTAGCTGTCGCCGTGTGCTTCGTGATTCCCGATCGCCGGGATCATGGGGATGAGACGTCCATCCCGCGTCACCATGGTCTCCTGCCAAATGCTCAGAAACTCGAACCATCGCTCGGCCCTGACCGGCCGCCCGTTGTCGTAAGCAATGTCGCCGCCCATCAGCGCAAAATCGGGATTGCGTGCTGCCGCCGCGCGATTGATCGCGGCAAACACCTCGCCCTGACCGTAGATATCGCCTCCCGACACAAACTGCACCGGCCGAGTCAACGTCGCAGGCAGTGTGCGAAACTGGTGGACCTCACCATCGGGTGTGAACACCCATTCACCCTGCTCCGTGGTTGTGAGCGCACCAAGCCTGAACTGATAGCGCGTGTCGGGACGAAGCTCGGTGATTTCGACGGTGTGCACCATGCGATCGGTGAACGGCATCGGATGCACGGTGCCTGCCACACGCACCCACTCATTCGTGGCTTCATTCGCGCGATACTCCAATACCGGATCGCGATGTCCCACGCGCCATGAGGTGTGCCAATGCACCGTCATGGAACGGGTGGGATCTCGTTGCCACGTGAGATACAAAGCCAAAGGCTGTTGTACGCTGTCAGCGGCGGCGGTTGCAGATGGCGGGACAGGTGCGTTCTGCACCACCGCGGCACTCTGCGCATGCAGCGAACCCCACGAGGGGATGGGCGCAAACGATGCTGAAACGGTCGCGAGCAACGCGGCCGCCCGCAGGGCGCGGACACATTGGTGTCGCGCGCCCTGCGGCAGTGCGTCAGAAGTCAAAACGAAGTCCCACCGTTCCCCAGATGCCCTCGAGTTCACTCTCGCGCGGCGTGAACGTGGAGCCGAAGTACTGCAGATAACTGGCGTTGGTCAGGTTGTTCACTTCGACGAAGAGGCGCATCCCATTACTCAGGCGCTGGCTGCCCGCGAGGTCCACTTGTGTGCGAGAGTCGCGACGGCTGTCCAGCTCAGGTGTCCGGCCAATACCCATTGCGTGCCCCGCCTGATGATTCACCGACACCAGCCCTGAGAAGCCGAACTTGTCATATGACAACGCGACGTTGCCGAAATGTGGCATCTGAAAAGGAAACGGCACGTTGTCGCGATCGAACTGTCGACCAAGGTCGGTCTGAGACCTGGTGAACGTATAGTTCGCGAAGATACCAAGCCCGTCGAGCGCGCCCGGCAGGAAGGCGAGCCGCTGCTGCCACGCCGTTTCGAAGCCGTAGACAATGGCCTCGTCACCGTTCTGCGGCTGCGACAGCTCGAAGCCGATCAGCGAACCGGCGTCGATGTCACTTCGCGCGCGGAACGCAAAATCGCGGAAGCGCTTCGCGAATACACCGCCCGACAACACACCCACCGACGACATGTAGTACTCAGCCAGCAGGTCGATGTTCTGCGCACGCGTGGGCAGCAGGTTGGGGTTGCCGCGCGTCACCACCTGATCCTCGAAGTTGATGAACTCGTTGGGCGCGATTTCCTGGAAGCCGGGGCGGCCGATGGTGCTGGTGTAGGCAAAGCGCAGGTTGGCGCGATCATTGATGCGGTAGCGCGCGTGGGCCATCGGAAACAGGAACCCGTTGTTCGAGTTCGCCGCGACGTCGCTCGTCTCCACGTAGTCGCCCTCGGCATCGAACACCAGGCGCTTGCCGCCGTAGCTCATCGTGGCGCGTTCGTACCGGGTGCCGGCAAGTACCTGCAACCGGCCCACATTGAACGTCCCCATGAGGTAGCCAGCCGCGATGTCCTCGTTCGCGCGGTAATCCTCACTGTCGGACTCGGCACGCGTTTCGTTGATGTCGTCCGCGAACGCGGTCTCGTTGGCGCTCACCAGCTGGCGGCCAGCACTGAAGTCCACGACTGGCCCCATGTCGTAGCCACCGAAACCGATGCGACGGGTGCCCGTGTTTGTCCGCACGTCAGCCAGCGTGAACTGCCCCCTCTGCTGCAGCTCGAAAACCGCCAGCTCCGAATCGTAGTTCTTGCGGCGCGAGAACATCTTGCCACCGAACTTCACCGAGCCCGTGCCGGCGCTCGTGCTGAACGGGATGGCCAGGTTCACCATGCCGGACAGATTGCGATCTTCAGCGAAGCTTGGACGCCGTTCGTGTGAGAGCAGATTGAACACACCCGGATCCTGCGCATCAATGTTGAGGGTGCGAACTTCCGGGCGGAAGCGGTCAGCCGCGAACCCCTCCAGATTCACGCCGCGCCGCTCGTATGACAGATAGTTGCGAAACGGCTGGTTGCTCTCGGCTTCGGACGCGGAGAACCGGTAATCCAGCATCATGTTCCGCACCGTATGGTCGCCGCCGCCGGACAGGCTGTAGATGCGCTGCTCGGTGAGCGTGTTGCGGCCCTCGCGCTCGAGCCGGCCATTGTTCACTGTGGTGGCGTTGACGCGCGTGCCGACGTCCAGGCGATACGCCAGCGTGTGACGCGTTTCATTCGTGTTGTACTGCGACGCCAGCGCCGTCAGAAACACCGACGACGTGGGCGAGAACTGATGATCGATGGTGCTGTTCAGGCTGTATCGCGTACGATCCATCGGGTAGTACTGCGCCGTCAGTCGGCTGATCACCGATTCCGTGCCGGACCCGTTGTTGTAGTCGGTCCAGCGCGTCTGCACGTTCTGCGTTTCACGCTGCTGGCGTGAGTAGTCCGCGCCGACAATGACACCGGTGTTTCCGAAGCGATCACCGACGAAAAGCGCGCCGCGCCCCGTGCCACCGTCGGCCAGCGTGTGCGTACCGCCTTCGATGCGTCCATCAATCTGTCGCTTGGTTGCACGACGCGTCTGCAGATTGATCGATCCCGCAACAGCGTCAGCGTCCATGTCGGGCGTAATGGCCTTGATCACCTCGAGCGACTGCAGCATCTCCGCAGAGATACCGCTCAGCGACGTTCCACGTCCCGATCCGGTGCTCGGTACACGCTCGCCGTTCACCGTTACGGTGGTAAAGTTCGGGTTCAGGCCGCGCAGGTACAGGCTGCCCGGCTCGCCGCGGTCGCTGGTTGCCGCTACGCCGGGCATGCGTCGGATCACCGCCGAAACATTGGGATCCGGAAAGCGCTCGATGTGCTCCGACGAGACCACATTCTTGATGTTCGGCGCTTCACGCTGACGATTGAACGCCTCGGCCTGTCCAAGCTGACCGGCAATGTTGACGCTTTCGAGCGCCTGCGCACTCACCACCAGCACGATGTCGCGTTGCAGTGGCTCTGCACCGACGTTGAGCGTGATCGTCTGCGGCTGATACCCGATGAGTCGTACCGTGAGACGTTGCGCGCCAGACGGGACACGCTCCAGGCGATACATACCGGTTTCCGACGTGCGTGCCGCAAGCTCGGAACCCGCAAGCACCACGGTTGCGCCTTGCAAGGCGCGACCCTCTTCGCCGGTAACCCGGCCAGTAATGGTGGTCGCGCCCTGCTGGGCCGAGACTGCTGGTGCCAGCAACAGGCTGGCGAAAAACGCAACTGATACGTGCAGAACGCGTCGGGCAAATGCCGCGGGCGAAGCAATGAACATGTGAGCCTCCGGAAGGGATCAGGGATCGATCAACCTCCCGGCTTCACATCACGACACGCGTGTCATCATGTATCGGTAACGCAACGCCTGCTAGTGCGCTAACGCCGGTTCAAATCCATCGCAGCCGCTGATGGGCGTCACCATGAGATTGAGTGGTGCATGTCGAGGATGACCACACTCATCAGTCAGCGTCTCCGATGCCTCCTTGGTGGCGCGAATCAGAACAAGGCGTTGGTCGGCGGTGTGCGACTCGCCGAAGTGTGTGCACAGACCACACTGACCTTCCTGGACTTGTTGCATGGATCACTCCTCCATTCGATGTCATGGCAGCGCTTTCATTGCGGTAACTCAACTATGTACGTGGATACCCGCAATCCCCTCCTGTGTTACCGACGTCGTGCTCGTCGGACAGGAACGACAGCCTGCTCGCGGCGCTCACCTCGTCTACGCGCGCATCACGCCCGGCTTGCCATTCTCCACCAGCCACCGCGTGGGCGTTTCCACGCCTGACCCGCGCTCTGTCACCGTGGGCACCACGCGATAGTTCGCCTCCCAGCGATCGGCCGTCACGCGACACGACACGTAACCACGCTGCCGGTTGTGCCAGTGTACGTGCGGGTTCTCGGCGATCGCGCGCCGCGCTGCCTCAGAAAGTGTGGCCGAGCCATCGCCGCCCGACGAGATGCTCGTGGTGACGAATTCTGCGCCGATCACCGGCCGATCGGGACGGTCGTGGCTCGCGTGCAGCTCGTTCACCCAGTTGGAGTGAATGTCACCCGTGAGCACCACGGTGCGATTGGGTGCGCGCTCAGCGAGTCCGGTCAGCAGCCGATCGCGTGCGACCGGATATCCGCTCCACTGGTCCATGCTCACCGTCGTGTCTGCACCGGGAGTTCTGTCGAACGGCGCCATCATCACCTGCTGCGCGAGCACCTGCCAGCGTGCTTCTCCGGACGCAACGCCGTCCAGCAGCCAGCGTTCCTGCTTACTGCCGAGCATCGTGCGAGATGCGTCTGACCATTCGCCGCACGGGACGATCGAGTCGCGGTCGCCGCAGGCTTGATCACTGCGATACTGGCGCGTATCGAGCATCCAGAAGTCGGCCGTGCGTCCCCAGCGAACACGTCGCGTGATGTCGAGATCGGCCCACGAACGCGCACGCGGCACGCGCACAGGTTGGTTTTCATACCAAGCCTGATACGCCGCCGCGCGACGAGCGCGCATCTGCTCTTCCGACTCCATGCGATTCTCACCCGTGAGATCGGCATAGTTGTTGTCGACCTCGTGGTCATCCCACACCACGAGCCACGGACACGCGGCGTGTGCAAGCTGCAGGTCGGGGTCGGTCTTGTATTGCGCGTAGCGTCTGCGATAGTCGTCGATCGTGCGGATTTCGAGTCCGTGGTGTCGTCGCACACGATCGGCGCCGGCATACTCGTATATGTAGTCGCCAAGAAATGCGACCAGGTCCGGGTTTTCGCGCGCGAGATGCGCGTGCGCCGTGAAGTAGCCCTGCTCCCAATGCTGGCATGAGGCAAAGGCGAGCGCGAGCGGCGCGAGCGCATCATGCAGCGGTGCCGTACGCAGCCGACCCACGGGCGACACCGCGTCTCCCACGTTGAAGCGATACCAGTACCAGCGATCGGGCGCGAGGCCGCGCACATCGACGTGCACGCTGTAGCCCAGTTCGAACGACGCGATGCTGCTACCTCGCGCCACGACGTCGCGAAAACCGTCGTCACTCGCCACTTCCCAGCGCACCGTCGTGCGCTGTCCGTCCATGCCGCCGTCGGGCTCAAACGGCCGCGGCGCCAGGCGTGTCCACAGCACGCCACCATCGGGCAGCGGGTCGCCGGAGGCAACGCCGAGTGTGAACGGATCATCGGCGAAGCGCTGACGCTGCCGCATGCGCCACGCATCGGGCGCGACAGCGCAGAGGGCGGCGGTGCGACTCAGGTCGAGCAGAAAGTTTCGGCGGAGCATGGACCGGGCGGGATGAGGGAGCGGTCGCGGCGAACGCGGGCGTGATCGGATGCCCGTGAAACATCAAGGGGCCAAGACCGCAGATTGGCACCGTAGAATGTCCCGCCAGCGGACAACTGCCGACAAGTCCAGAGACGACTCGTTGCGCACTCGATACGGACATTCCCAGGTGCACCTGCACGGGGGCGTCTTCATATTGCGAAAACGCAGACCCGCGACCAGACGGCGCTTCCGTCCCGTGGCCTCGCGCTTGCCCACGGCGTAGGTTCGGCGGATGCCCAACCCCACCGCGAGCCTGATCGCCGCCCTCGCTGACCGCTATCGCGTTTCACGTGAACTTGGCGTCGGAGGTATGGCCACCGTCTTCCTGGCGCACGACCTCCGCCACGACCGTGAGGTCGCGCTCAAGGTGCTGCGGGCCGATGTTGCGGATGCACTCGCACGCGAGCGATTCCTGCGCGAGATCCACCTCGCGGCACGCCTGGTGCACCCGCACATACTACCGCTTTACGATTCGGGGGAAGCCGAGGGTTTTCTCTTCTTCGTGATGCCGGTAGTGCAGGGACAGACGCTGCGCGACCGACTGCAGCAGGAAGGACGCCTGACGGTGGAGCAGGCTGTGCGCGTTGCAGGCGAGGTGGCCGATGCGCTCGATTATGCCCACCGGCACGAGATCGTGCACCGCGACATCAAGCCGGAAAACATCCTGTCCGGAGCAGGCTGCTGGTGAGTTATTCGACGGGCGCAGCGACCTGTTTTCGCTGGGCTGCGTGCTATTTGAAATGCTGACTGGCGAAGCCGCGTTCTCCGGTCCGACAACCGCGGCGATCATTGCAAAGCGGTTCGTGCATTCTCCGCCGTCGGTAACCGTCCTGCGCATCGACGTTCCCGACGCGCTGAGCGCGATCGTAGCACGATTACTCGAACGCGAGGCGACCGACCGCTACGCTGTTGCTCGCGAGGTTTCGGAGGCGCTGCGCACTACCTCGGGCGCGATCCCCATCGTGCCGCGATCGGCGACGCAAGACGCGGAGCATGCGATTGCGGTGCTGCCGTTTGCAAACATGAGCGCCGATGACAGTAATGCATGGTTCTGCGACGGCCTGACGGAGGAGATCATCACGCACCTGTCCGGTGTGCAGGCGCTGCGTGTTACCTCGCGCACGTCGTCGATGCAACACAAAAGCAGCGAGCGAGGCGTACGTGAGATTGGTCGCGCGCTCGGTGTACGCTACGTACTCACCGGCAGTGTGCGACGGGCGGGCAACGCGCTGCGCATCGCGGCCCAGTTGGTGGAAGCGGAGGCCGACCGGCAGCGCTGGGGCGAGACGTTCAACGGCACGGTCGACGATGTGTTCGACGTGCAGGAACGCGTGGCGCGCGAGATTGTGTCTGCGCTCGGCATCACCCTTCGGCCTGAGGAAGACCTCCGACTCGCATCACGTGGCATTGTGCACGTGGCGGCGTTCGAACTGTACCTCGAGGCGCGCGAACAGATGCGGCGGTTCATGGCCACGCCCGACGCGTGGAACGCGCTGATCGATCGCGCTGTCGCAATCGAGGGTGACGTGCCCGTGTTGCGCGGACTGCGGCTGTGGGGCCAGGTGTCGCTGCTCAAGATGGGGATGGGCGACCCCGGGCAGCTCGATGCGCTTGAACGGCGCGCCCGCGCGCTTGTTGCGGACGCAGGCGACGCTCCGTGGGGATACGCGGCGCTCGGTTACCTCTCGTTCGAACGCGGCGAGATGCAGCAGGCGATTCGCTGGTTTCGAGAAGCGATCGCGCGCGACCCGACTGACTCGGAATCACGCTACTGGCTCACGTCGGCATTCGGCTACGCGGGCTTGCTCGATCTGAGCGAAGCAAGCGCCGCCGAGCTGTTGACCGCCGACCCGCTCGCGCCAATGAGCTGGCTGGCCAGCACGCTCGCGCCGTTCTTCGGAGACGGCATGCCTCGCGCGCTCGACACATTGCGCCACGCGCTCGCGATGGATCCGCAGAGTTACGGCATTCGCTGGTGTCTCGCGTACGCGCACATGAGCGTCGACGAGCTGCATGCGGCCGATTCGCATCTCGCCTGGATGCGTGAGAGCGCCCCCGCCGCGCCGTACACGATACAGCTCGTGGCGTTGCAGCGTGCACTGCGTGGCGGTCATGAAGAAGCGCTGCGTCTTGTGTCGGCGCTCGACGTCACGCCGTTCGATTCGCACCTCACCTTCCACGTCGCCGAGGTGTTCGCCATGGCCGGCAACGTGGAGCGAGCTGTGGAATTGTTGGCGCTTGGTGTACGCCGCGGCTTCACGCCAGTGGAATTTCTCCGCTCGTACTGCCCGTTCGTTGCGACACTCCGTAATCACCCGCAGTTTCCACTGATAATGGCTGAAGCAGAGGCGAAGTCGGCAGCGGTTCGGCGTGCAGTGACACGCTGACGAATATCTTTTTCGGCGACTGTCCGCCGCAACCTGCGAAGTCGGTGCCGCACCACGGAAGATTCCCGTAGTGCGGCACCGCCGCGGACTGCATTACGGCAACTTGATCTGCCATAACGCGGGTGCATCGCGCTCCAACGAGCTGGGCGGGAGAAACTTCTGGCCGAGCGCGCCGCTCTGCGCCACGACGCCGAAATCATCGTCGTTGATCACGAACAGCCAGCCACCGGGCGCCAGCGCGAGGCCTTCCGGCTTGTCGTGCGGATAACCGAGTGCGAGCAGGTCAACGCGCAACGTCTTGATGCCGGCCTTGATGCCCGCCGCTGCAAGTTCAGCAGGCGTCGCCTGCTCGAGCGTTTTCGTGCCGCCGACCGAAAGTTGATTGAAGCCGCCGAGCGCGCTGACGTCTGTCGCATCGGTGATGTCGACCTCGTAGATCTTCTTGAGTGTTGCCGACGGCGTACCAAACAGGAACGTGCCGTCGCGTTCGATCACCAGAAAGCGAGTGCTGGAGAGCGCAAGGATCTCGCTGTTGCCCTGAAGACCGCTGCGGTCGAGCAGGTACAGGTATTCGCGGGTGGTGCCGTTGGTGATGTGCTTGAACAGGATGCGAGTGACAAGCGAGTTGTTGACGGCGCTTGACGGGTTCTGAAGCGGGGACTGCATGATACCTACGAGCCACTGACCGTCGGGCGTGATGGTCAGGCCCTCCATGCCGCGATTCGGTCGACGCTTCGCGTAGACGGCGGGCAGTTCGGGCGACGCACCGCACGGTGCGAAACGACGCAGCTCGCGTCCGGTTGCATCGAAGTGCACCATGAATGGGCCGTATTCATCGGATACCCAGAAGGTACCGTCGGCCATGGCCACGATACCCTCGGGGTCGAGTCCAAGCGGATCGGGAGCGAGCGGTGTGCCAACTACCGTCTGCCCGACTTCGTTCGTGCTGCCGCAATCACCGCCGGGAATCGGCAGTCCGCTCATCGGCGTGCCATCGGGCCCCTTCAGGATGATCGGGGCGCCAAGCTGCAGCTTGCTGCCGGCGATGTGCGCCGGGTAGATGCGCGGCGCGTACGACGGATCCGGAAATCGCTTGGGCGCAGGCGAGCCGGGTCCATCGTAGTTCGGTCCGCGGTCGGTCAGCAGGTAGAAGTCGCGCGCCGATCCGGGCTTGAGCGCCATGCCGCTGCCATAGCCGCTGTTTGACACGACGACGTCGCCGACCGTGACCAGAACGTCGGGCGTTCGGCGCGCAATGAACTGCACGGTGGGCTGGCCACCACTGCGCGCGAACGAGGCCTCCGCCGGTTCGGCGGCGGTGGGAATGGACGCACGATCCGTACACCCGGTGAGCGGTACGATGCCGGTGAGGATCAGCGCGGCGGAAGTTCGGAGACGCATGGGCGGGAGGTCAGGGGGGGGCCTAACTGCAACCAGCAGGAAGGCAGGATTATTGCTCGCGCCTGTACGTTTCTTCGCGTCAGTCCGCCACGGTTCCGTCACGATGTGTTCACGCGACCACGGCTCGCTCGCGATTCGGTGCGGTCCTGATCTCTGCGAGCACGGTGGTCGTCGCCATCAATGCGCAGTTGCTCGAGCGAACGCCAATGTGACCGGGACGCACGGAGACTCGGGCCCAGCGAACAAGAGACTCGATTGAGCGAGACTTGAACTATTCGACCGTGCCGATGCTATTTAGGAGCATGTCGATGCGCAGCGCCGCGGCCGCCCTGTTCACCGGGCTCTTCACCCTCCAGCTCGTACTGGCAGGTAGTGTTGCCGCGTGTGCGACCTGGGATCACGGAACGCATGAGGCTTCCGCCTCGGAGACTGCTGCGAGTGACCACGAGGCGGCGAGTACGACGCGTGACATGCACGGCATGACGACGACGGAGATGAACGGCGCGACACAGACGGACGAGGCGCCCTGTAACCACCCCGTCTCGCCGGAGCAGTGCCTCACGATGGCGCCCTGTGCCACGGGATTCCTGCCTGCCGCTTCGACGGCCGAAGCATCGGCCGCGCCGGTAATCGAAACCATTGTGGCCGCGCTCGTTGCGATGCCGCGATCAGTCTCCTTCCCCCCTGAGCGCCGACCTCCTCGGGCGTAGTCCAGACCACACGTTGTAGTCGATTCCGCGCGTAAGGCGCGGCGCAACTGAGGCTTTCCGCGTGACCGACAATCGGTCGAGTGCGGCGAGCGGTCCAGGCTTCCGAGGAGACATGCCTTCTTTTTACAGTCCACTGGCGGTACCGCCGGGCGGGCGCTCGCCGTCGTGGCGCAGATCCGTCGCACCTGTCGGAATGCCGGCCGTGCTTCGTGCGTTCGCACTCGCGCTGGCGTTCGCTGCGAGTATTCCGTTCGCCGAATCGCTCGCGCAACGCGCTCCGGAGCCCCTCGCGCAGCCCGCCGTGCACGAGGCGCCGTCAATCGATTCGCTCGTTGCATGGGCACTCACGGTGAGCCCAAAGTTGCGTGCCGCACAGGAGCGCATTCGCGCCGCCAAAGCGCGCGTGGACCCAGCCGGAACGCGCCCCGACCCGATGCTGATGGCCGGCATTCAGAACTTTCCGGTGAGCGATCCGGGATTCCGCGACTTCATGACCATGAAGATGGTCGGGGTGGCGCAGGCGATTCCGTATCCGGGGAAGCTCTCCCTGAGCACGCGCGCAGCAGTGCGTGAACTCGCCGCCGTCGAGGCCGAACTCGAGGGGGCCCGAC
>JBGTFN010000049.1:0-4912 GCA_041747275.1 Gemmatimonadaceae bacterium
GAACGCACGTCGGCAGACAGCAGTGAGGTGCGCGTACGGCGCGTCGGCGCAGATGGCGCGCTTTCGCCGGCGGTTCCGGTCACCCAGGTCGCCGCCAGCCGTCGCAGCGGATTCCCACGCATGGTGCGTACGGGCAATCAGTTGCTCTTTGCGTGGACGGTGCCGGGTGAAAGCATGCAGGTCCGTGTGGCGAATGCGCC
Source organism: Gemmatimonadaceae bacterium (assembly GCA_041747275.1). Taxonomy (GTDB): domain Bacteria; phylum Gemmatimonadota; class Gemmatimonadetes; order Gemmatimonadales; family Gemmatimonadaceae; genus JAABRT01. Next base: position 201 of record JBGTFN010000049.1, read on the forward strand.
GCTGACCGCGCGCTAGCGGCGGCCAGCTCCTCTCCAGTCACATGGGACAGCGAGCGCGCCGGTAATCCCATACCGGCGCACCTGCTTACGTCCCTCGGCGGCCGCCGTTCTTCGCCTTGGCGGGCGGCTTCTGTGGCTGGCGCGGGTTGGGCAGCGGTGCTTTGCTGGCGCCAACCGCGGTCGACTTCGTGCCGGGTAACTGCTTCTTTCGCGAAAAATCGGGAATCGCGCTGTTGTTCTTCTTTGACATGGTCCCTCCTCGGTCTGAGCGGCGTCGGGTACGGGCGATGGAAGACCGCCGTGGTGCGCCGCGCGAGGTAATCTACCCCGATTCAGCCGAGTCGTGCGAGCAGTGCGCGGCGCACGTCGGGCCACTCCGCTCTCACGATGCTGTAGACCACGGAGTCTCGCACGCTGCCATCGCGCCGCGCATGGTGCTGACGAATCACACCGTCCCACTGTGCGCCAAGTGCCTCGATGGCGCGCTGTGATCGCGTGTTGAAACGATCGGTCTTGAGTCCCACCACGCCGCACCCGACTGTGTCGAAGGCATGCTGCATCAGCAGCAGCTTGCAGGCGGGATTGACGAAGGTGCGCTGCATGCGCGCCGCATACCAGGTGTAGCCGATCTCCACGCGATGCGCGCTTGGCACGATGTCGTGATATCGCGTGCTGCCGATGATACTGTTGCTGGCCACGTCGCGCACGACCCACGGCAGCATGTGTCCATCACGCAAGCCCTCGAGTGCGATCGCGATGTACTGCGCCGTCTCGTCGGGTGTTGGCACCGACGTATACCACAGCTTCCAGAGCTCACCATCGCTCGCCGCTTCAGCGAGCGAGTGGGCATGCTCGGCGTGCATCGGCTCCAGCCGTACTCCATATGCTTGGAGCACAACGGGATGGAGCGGTTGCATGTGTGATTACGCCGGACGCTCGGTGTCGTCGCCAGCGTCTCCATCGGCCTGATCGTCCGCGTCGGCGTCCGCGTCTTCGTCGGCATCGGCGTCCACTTCCGCCATTACCCACTCGCCGTTCTCGTCGAGCACCATGCCTTCGATCTCTTCCGGCAGGCCGGCTGCCTTGCGACGCGCACGCTCCTCACGCTTCGCTTCCTTCTTGTTCTTTCGATCCTGCTCCTTCTTGCGACGCTCAAAATCGTAGTTGGGCTTTCGTGCCACGTGGCAGAACTCCGTTGGGTCGGGTGAAAAGGCACCCGGACACCAGCGTCACGAGGCACCGCATGTCCGCGACGGCGGACGATCAGAAAAAGCTAACCCATTCGACTGGGTTATAGCGCATCCGGCAGCGACCGCGCAAATGACAGCCTACGGCGCAGATTGCAGCCTACACCGCATCCGACAGGCTGGTGAAGTTGAAATCCCGCACTTTGATGGCGGGCATCACCAAACTGCCGCCGCCCGCGGTGCGAACCGATGGACCGATCGCCTCGAGATTGTTGAGCATGAAGAGCGGCGAGTCGTTGAAGCGGAAGTTCTTGATCGATCGCGCAATTTTGCCGCCTTCCACGAGGAACGTGCCATCCCGCGTGAGGCCGGTATACACCAGCGTGCGATTGTCCACCGAACGCAGGTACCACAGTCGAGTGACGACGATGCCGCGCTCCGTGTTCGCGATCATGGACGCGATGCTGTCCTGGCCACCCTCCATGCGCAACGAATTGCCTCCCGTAGTCGGCTGCTTGCCCTGACGCTGCGCCCAGAAACGCGAGTACGACAGCTTTTCGAGCACACCGTTCCGGATCCACGCTTCCTTCTGCACGGGCATGCCTTCTCCATCGAACGGCGAAGCGAGCACGAGCGGATCGCGCGGATCGGATGAGATCGTCACCCGTTCATCCACGATCTTCTCTCCGACCTTGGTGCCGCCGCCCGGTTTGGAGAACGCCGAGCGACCTTCGTCCGCCGAACGGGCCTGCAACGCACCGCGCATCACCGACACGAGATTCGCCGTGGCCTCCGGTTCGAAGATCACGGTGTAGCGCCCCGGCTCGATGGCCACTGGATTCCGTGACCGACGCGCCTTGTCGATTGCATCGCGGGCGACGGCGTCGAAGTCGAGCTGGTTCCAGTCATTGTCTTCGACGGCCGCCCATCCTGATCCGGTGCCGTCGTTGGTGCGCGCGGTGAGCGTGTAGTTCGCATTCGTGCTGCGATGATACGCGAACAAGCCGGCGTTGTTGCCAAGCGCTGAGGCGCCCGCGTTGCACACCATGAAGCCGGCGACCGTGAGATCATTCGCCGCGCGCGCCGGTGCGAGCGCAGTGAGCGCAGCCTTCGCGCGCGCATCCGCGCTCAAGTCGGCTGTGCTGTCGAACCACGCGGGCACGGGAGCGTACTCTTGCGGGCCAAGCTCTCCGAGGTATTCGGGATCTTCCGGAGCGAGTCGTGCGATGGCTTCTGACTGCTGCACGGCACGACGCAGTCCTTCATCCGTGCGATCGTTCGTCACCACGGACGCCTTGCGCTTGCCGAACACGCTCTCCACGCGAATGATGGTGTTCGTGGTCACGCCAGACGTGGACATCTGGTTGTCAGCGAAGCGCAGATTCGTTTCGCGTCCGCTCTGCAGGGACACACTCACGGCATCGGCGTTCGACATTTTCACCACGCGCTCCACCAGCGACTGTGCTTCATCGCGCGTGAGCACGCCCGTCGCGGCGAGCACACCATATGCATCTGCACCACGCAGGTGACGCGGCGCTCCAAGATCGCGGCTCACAGCGCCCGTCCCGTGTTGATCACGTTGATGTTCTTGATGCGAACCGGCGGACAACCGTGACTCACGGCGTTCGCCTGCGACGGCTGTCCCTTGCCGTCATTGAATGTGCCGCCGAACTCGTAGCTCGACTTGCCACCAAGCATATCGAGTGAGTTCCAGAAGTCGGGCGTGCGCATCTGGTACGCAACATCCTTCAGCTGTCCCACGATCTTCCCATCCTTGATTTCATAACAGAGCTGTGCGCCGAACTGTGCATTGTAGCGCTGCTGATCGATCGAGTACGACGAGCGTCCGATCATTGCGATGCCCTTGTCGGTCGCCGCGATGAGGTCGTCCCACGACAGGTCTTCTGCACCCGGCTGCAGCGATACGTTCGGCATGCGCTGGAACTGCACGTCGGCCCAGCTCTGCGCATACGAACAGCCATGAGAGCGCGGTTGCTGTCCGTTCTTCTCGTACCACCAGTTGAGCCATGGCGCCTGTTCGCGCGTGGTCTGGAAGTCGTTGAGAATGCCGTCCTTGACGATGTGGAACTCGTCAGGTTGCACACCGTCGTCGTCGTAACCGATGGTGGCCAACGCGCCTACTTCCGATCGATTGCCGATGAGATTCATCATCGGGGGGCCAAGCTTGAGTGAGCCGAGCACCTTTTCGGGTGGCGCCATGAAGCTGGTGCCGGCGTAATTGGCTTCGTAGCCCATCACGCGGTCGAGCTCCGTCGGGTGCGCGAGCGACTCGTGAATCGTGAGGAAGAGCTGCGACGGATGCAGAATGAGATCGTAGCGTCCGACGTCCACCGACTTTGCCGTCAACTTCTCGGCCGCTTCACCAGCCCACCTGGGCGCGTTCGCCGTGATGTCGGCTTCGAGCACGTACTCCCAGCCACGTCCCGCAGGCTGCACAACCTCGGGTCCGCGCACAGCCACTTCGCCATTGGCGACGGCGGTGCACGACATCGTCACCCAACTGCGCACGTAATCCTGCGTAATGACGGAGCCGTCGGTGTTCGCGTAGTTGCGCTCTTCCTTCACGAATGACAGCCCGGAGTTCACGAACCGAATGTTCGGCACCTTCTGCGCTTCAGCGTTGGCGCCGAGCAGCAGACCAACCTTGTCTTCAAGGGAAATCGTGAACGGATCCACTGTGTACGAGCTGCGCCACGTCGCGTTCGGGTGTGCAGGCGCCGGTGCGAGCTCCACACGACGGTCACGCGCGACCTGATTCGCCTTGGCAATGGCGACGGCTTCCTGCGCTGCCGAGCCAACACCCGGCTTCGTGAGTTCCTGCGTGGCCGCAAAACCCCAGCATCCGTCGACAAGCACTCGCACGCCGCAGCCCATCGTATCGCTCTCGACGACATTGGTCACCTGCTGCTCGCGTGTGTTCACGGAGTTGTTGCGATTGCGACTGATGCGCACGTCCGCCCACGATGCGCCGGCGCGCTTGGCGGCGTCGAGTGCTTCGAGCATGAGTTCGCGCGTCGCGGGATCGGTGTAGAGCGCGGGCAGCGGTCGGAAGGGGGCGGAATGCCTCGTACCGGGCAGAGCGTGCAGCAGGTTGGGCGCGACAGCGAGTGCGCCCAGCGAAACGCCGCCGGTTTTGAGAAAATCGCGTCTTGAAGTCATCTGCGCAGAGAGATCGGAGGGAACGGCGTGTGCATCAGGCCGCTGTCTCAGAATACGCGACGGACGCGACCTTCGCTGACCGTGTGACTCTGCTCACGCCTCGGCTGCGATCGTCTCGAGCGCTTCCCAGCGCGCCAGCAGTTGTACCAGCGCCGCCTCCACACGCTCGAGTCGCGCTCGCGCCTCGGCGACGGCGTCCACATCACGAAGCACCGCCGGGTCGGACATCGCGCCGTACGCCGCTTCCCGTTCCTGCTCGGCGGCATCGATGCGGGCGGGCAGCTCGGAGAGTTCCGCTGTCTCCTTGAACGAGAGCTTCTTGCGCCGTTGCGGTCGCGCGGCTGC
>JBGTFN010000050.1:0-2908 GCA_041747275.1 Gemmatimonadaceae bacterium
ATCCATCACGACATCTGGGACTGGGACAACACCAACGCGCCCATTCTCGCCGACGTGACCGTCGATGGACGCGAGCGGCGCATCGTTGCGCAGCTCACGAAGCAGGGCTTTGTGTTTGTGCTCGATCGCGTGACGGGCGAACCCGTCTGGCCGATCGAAGAGCGCCCCGTTCCCAAGGGCGACGCACCCGGTGAGTGGTACAGCCCCACGCAGCCGTTCCCGACCAGGCCCGCGCCCTTTGAGAGGCAAGGATTCAGCGAAGCTGACCTGCTCGACTTTACGCCGGAGATCTTCAACCGGGCGAAGGCGATTGCGAGCCAGTATCGCTGGGGGCCGCTGTATTCGCCGCCTTCACTCCAGAACGCGTCCGACAGCACGCGCGGCACCATCACGCTGCCCTCGGCCTTGGGCGGCGCCAACTGGGAGGGAGGGGCGCTCGACCCAGAGACCGGATACCTGTACGTGCCGTCGGTCACTGCGCCGTCGTTTCTCTCGCTCGTGCCCGGTGGCAGGGCGTCCGACATGCACTACATCGCAGGTGGCGGTCGCGGTCAGCTCGCGCCCGGCGTCCCCATTGTGAAGCCACCATGGGGCCGAATCACTGCGATCGACCTGACAACCGGCGATCACGCGTGGATGGTGCCGAACGGAGACACCCCGTCGTTTGTAGCGGAACGACTGCAACTGCCTGCCGAGAGTATCCCCAATACCGGCAGGGCCTCGCGCGCGGGGCTGCTGGTCACGCGCACGCTGCTGTTCGCCGGTGAGGGCGCCGGCGGGAGCGGAAACCTGTGGGTGCTGAACAAGCGCACGGGCGCGCGCATCGCGCGGCTTGACGTTCCGAGCGGCACGCAGTCGGGGCTCCCGATGACGTACCTGCACAACGGCCGGCAGTACGTGGTGTTTGCGACGACAGGGGCTGGGGAGCCGGCGGAGATTGTAGCGTACGCGTTGCCGCGGTAGCGGGAATAGAAAGTCGTTGGATCATCTGCGCGTCGCGCAGCATCTCATCAAGAACGATGTGTTGCGAGCCGGCGCGGCCCCGTCCCAATCAGCACTACGTCTCCTCGTCTAGAAACAGCACGTGCCGCACCAGATCGCGGGAATCGGCACGGCCGCCCAGCGAGCCGGCAAGCACTCCGATGGCGGCGAGGAACGCGCTCAACCGAAGATGATCGATCAGGCGCACCGCTGGGTCGACGGTTGGCCACTCGGCCATGAGCCGGTCGGGGAATATGCTGAGGATGCCGAACCAGATGAGCGCGAAGAAGAGCACGAACACGAGCAGCATCGTGAGAAACAGGGCAATGCCCGTCGCAGCCGATGTGACAACGGTTGTTTCGGCGAGCAGCCGGTCTCGGCTCAACACGCGACCGAACGAAAAGGCTTTGTAGAGCACCGCCGTGGCGGCAGCAACGGCAGCGAACGCGAAGCCGGCCAGTTGTGGGGTGCCAATGGTGGACGCGACGTCCCACCCTTCGGGGCTGAAGAACAGCACGATGATCACCGACAATCCGGTCGTCAGCAGCGTCGGTAGTCGCGTGACCAACCGAAAAGGGTTTGCTCGCACAACCGCTGCAGTCAGGCTTGGGAAATTACCAAACGTCCATCGTAGCGAGAGTCGCCAGCGTAGCAACAGCGACGGCTTCTCCGGACTCGTGGCGTTGTGCGCTTCGTGTGGAAGATTTTGCTCGACGCGTTCCCGCTGCTCTCCCGTGAACTCGACCATTGCATCCAGGTCTTCGACCCGGCGGAAGTCATACATGGCGTTGGCGGTACTCGGATGGTGCCGCAGATTGAGCAGGTGACCGAACGTATGCAGCAGCAGCGCGGCCAGGCGCCGAATGCACACTCGCTCGTCATCCGGATCGCCCCAGAACGCCGGGTTGAGGCGCTTGGTCGAGAGCACGGCCACGTTGGTGAGCTGGCTCGGAAGGGCGACAACGTACGACAACGTTGAAGCCGTGAGGTCCACCCCGGTGACGATGAGCAGGAAGGAAACGCCCCGCTCGAGTTTTTCAGTTATGCCGAGGTGCAGAAAGTTGAGCGGCGCGTAAGAACCGGATGCCGGCGAAAAGTGCGGTCCATCAAACGACAACAGCTCCACGCGCAGCGACAAGTCTCGAAGTGACTCTCGAAACTCGGCGACCGCCTCGTCGACAAGACGTGCGAAGGTGTCATCGCGGGCGTCGTCTGCCGACATCCGCATGACACCCACGGTGTACATCGGAGACTGCGCTGACGATGACTCGCTTCCGTCGCGTGCCAAGCGCGCGGGGTGGCTGCGGGAGGAGTCCATCGCGCGCATTTCTACTAGCAAACCTGGCGACAAACAATTCGCCCATGGGGGGTCCACCCACTACCTCTGGCAGCCGATGCGCGCTGCACGAGGCATCGACTAACGTCGAAGGATGCTGAACTTCGTTCGAGAGGGCGACGGCCCTCCGCTTCTGCTCGTGCACGGACTCGGCGGCTCGTGGCGATCGTGGGCCACGATCCTTCCTCCACTGGTCGAAAGCCGCGAGGTCATCGCGCTGGACCTGCCGGGGCATGGCGACTCGCCAGCGGTTGTCGGCAGCGACACGTTCAAGGGACTAGCCGACAGCGTGGAGGCCTTCATCAGCGATCAGCACCTTGAGGGCGTCGACATCGTGGGCAGCTCGCTCGGCGCGAGAATTGTGCTCGAGATGGCGCGCCGAGGGAGAGTCGGCACGACGATCGCGCTTGATCCTGGCGGCTTCTGGAGCGGGTGGGAGCGGACATTTTTCCGCGTCACGCTGCTTGCATCGATCCGTATCGTGCGCGGCCTCCGGCCGGCGCTGCCGATCCTCTCGCGAATCTCAGTGATTCGAAGTTTGCTGCTGGCGCAGCTGTCGGCACGTCCGTGGGCGCTGGACGGCGGAATCGT
>JBGTFN010000051.1:0-11962 GCA_041747275.1 Gemmatimonadaceae bacterium
GCGCTGCTGCTCGGCGCAGGAGTGATGGGGCTCGGCATCATCGCTCGTCGCCGTCGTTACTCGGCCTGAGCAGAGCCGTATTCCTTTCGCCGCAAGAAAGCGGCCGACGCCAGATTGGCGTCGGCCGCTTTTTCTTTGCGACAAGCCAGCAAAAATGCGCCTGAGAACGCGCGTGCTACCGATCGACGAAAAGCCTGCCGGCAAACGCGCCGTTCGACACCTCGATCACATCACCCGAGGCATTCTCCGCGCGAAACCGGAAGGTGCCAACGATTCGTCGTCGACGTTCATCGAACTCGGAGATCACCAATTCGCCCACATCGCCACTCTTCGTTTCCCACCGGCGACTCGTTGGCACAGTGGGCCGATCGCCAGTGAGGGGCTCGTTCAACACGATGAAGCCGAGGCCCGCGTAGCTGTCGGTGGCGTACGTACCGACACCTCGCCAGCCGCCAACATCCAGCGACACCTGCTTCGTGCGATCACCCGTCGCCTCCACGCCTGACAGAAACAGGCGCGTGCCGTTGTCGTGGAGTGAAAAATCCGCCGCCATGCCAGCGGCCATGAATGAAACGCCGTCGAGGTTTGCCGTCAGAGTTGTTGCTGTCGGGGCCGTCACTTCATCGGCCGAGCAGCCGAGCAACAACACAGCGGCGCAAGCGCCAGCCGCTGCACGTCTCAAGCGAAGTTGAGCAGGCATCATCGCAAACTATATCCCTTTTTCACGCAGCGTCAACGGCCTTCACCGTCAGCGCGGATCGTCCATCAGCGTGGCGTGTAGATCGTGGCGAGACTACCAACATGGAGAGCATGCATTTGTCTGACGGCTTTCTCGTTAACACCGCGATCGATGTGCCCGTGGCAACCGCATCCATACATGACGGGCATGCGCTGCGTACCGATGTGGCTGCCATCATGGCGCTCGATGACGCGGCCCGGCTGCGTGAGGAGGACCCGTGGACCGCCAAGTGGACGCAGATCGTGGGCACGCGCATCGTGGGCCGACAGTCGCGATTCGAAGTGGACCTCAATCGCCCTCGGGAGAAAGCCGTGTATCGCGTGCCCGATGACGCGTGGGGACTCGACGTCTGGCGCGAAACACCGGATGAGGCGTTGATCGAATCATCGCTCGCGAAATACGACGCGTTTTACCTCGCCGCGCGTGCTGCTCTCTCCACCCTGCAGCGCCGATGGACTCGCTTCGTCGTGCTCGACCTGCACAGCTACAATCATCGCCGAAGCGGACCCGATGCGCCGGCAGCGGATCCCGAGCTCAATCCCGAGGTGAATCTGGGCACGGGCACCATGGACCGCGACCGCTGGGCGCACGTCGTCGATCAGTTCATGCACGATCTTGCATCCACGCCCGTACTCGGTCGCACGCTCGATGTACGCGAGAACGTGAAGTTTCGCGGTGGCCATTTTTCGCAGTGGGTGCACGAGACGTTTCCGGAACACGCATGCTGCATCGCCGTCGAGTTTCGCAAGTCGTTCATGGACGAGTGGACGGGTGAAGCGGATGCGGCGCACGTCGATGCGATCGGCAACGCGCTTGCGCAGACGGTTCCCGGACTGACGCGGTCCGTGCAGTCCGTCCGGTGACGACACGCGTTTCTGCACGTACGTCGATCTCGCCGCGATTCATCACGCAGGTGTGCGAGCGACTGGCGGAAGGAAAGCCGGTTCGACGTGTGTTGCCGGGCAAGGGTCGCTTGCATATGGATCGCGCGCTGCCGTTTCTGTGCGTGTATCGTGAGCGGGCCGCTGAGCAGGTTGGACACACTTCACAGCTGGTGATCGGCGAGGCTGCGCACCTCATCGTTCCGGGAACGGTGCAGCTGCACTCCAGCGTCTGCGCGCTGGTGGCTGGCATCGCCGCTGTCATGATCGAGAAGTTCGGCGCCTTTCTGCTCCTCGAGGTATGGACTGCGGAGTCTCCAGTGGTGCGAACCGGAGCGAAGGCAGTGCCCGTGTCGACGTTTCGCATCATTGCGCCGCTGCTCGGTCACGACGATGCGACGATTCGTCAGTTGCACAAGGCATTGAGCGCGATTCCGCTGCGTCCGCCGCCGCTCGACGTCGAACTCGCTCCCGATGCCGAACCGTCCCCGCCCTCGTTGCCACCGCTCGTGCAGGGTCGCGCGATACGTTCGTCCAGCGCTGCGCGCGCGGACCAGGAAGGAATCGCGATCGCTGGCCTCAACTATGTTGGCGTCGAGGTGCAACCGGTATATCGTCAGGCGCGTACGGGCACACCATATCCCGAGCTTTTCGAGACGCTGCGATGCGGACTTTCGCTCGCCCTGCGTCAGTCGGCGTATCACTTCGCCATGCTGCACACCGGTCATGAGCCGACGCACTACCATGCACTCGGTCGACGCACCGCAGTCGAGGCTGCGTCGGCGGCTGACAAGGAGCTGACGAAGATCTCGCGCTCGTTCGATTTCCTGCTGCAGGTTACGCCCGTCAACACGGAACGTGCCCGAAAAGTGTTTGAACAAAACGCGGGCGAACGTGAACCGGAGTTTGACTATCGACCGCTTCTCGTGGATGTTCCGGCGCTCAAGCGACGGCTGTACAACCTGCCGCTTGACCGGCTCGAGGATCCGACGATCGCACACCTGCTTGCCGCGTCGCGGGACGAACTTGATCGCAAGCTGACGATGCTGGCCGATCGAAACACCCCACGGTTCCGCTATGGCAGCCAGACAGTGTATGGCGTCGTGACGGAGTCACTGCTGTCCGTTGCGCTGCGATTGCTCGACGCATGCCCCCCCAATCTCGCCAACGAGACGGGTGAGCACGAGGCCGTTCCCCATGGCCCGATCGACGCGGTGGCGTTCGCCCGGATGGCGGAGGATGAGCTGGCCCGCTACCGGGAGCACTATGATGGATTGGCGGCTCGCGTTCACATCCGGGATGATGTGGCAGGGGTGCTGGTGTCCAACGGTGATCTCCTGATCAGCCGTCAGTTCAGCGCCACACCGCTTCGCGCAGCCGCACTGCTGCAGCATGAGATCGGCACGCATGTCATCAGCTATTCCAACGGTCTGGCGCAGCCGCTGGGCCAGATGGCCACGGGCCTGGCGGGTTATGAAGAGACGCAGGAAGGGCTGGCGGTGATGGCGGAATATCTGTCCGGTGCCTTGAGCACTTCGCGCGTTCGCGTGCTCGCCGCACGCGTTCTCGCCGCACATGCGCTGGTGGACGGCGCCTCGTTCGTGGAGTGCCACAGACAGCTCACACGCGAGTATGGATTCGGCAGTGGAACGGCCTTCACCGTGTGCATGCGGATCTACCGAAGTGGCGGACTCACCAAGGATCTGATCTATCTGCGCGGATTGCTCGATGTGCTGTCGTACCTGCGCGCAGGCCACGACCTCGAGCCACTGCTGCTCGGCAAGATCTCGCTTCGCGACGTGCCGGCAATCGAAGAACTGCGCTGGCGCGAGTATCTGCGCCCGCCGCGCCTGACCCCACGCTTTCTCACCAACCCCGGAGCCGCCGACGCAATGATGCGGCTGCGCCGTGGCACATCCATCCACGACCTGCTCACCGGACCGCTCCAATGAGAATCGGATTCGTCATCAACGAGCTCGAGACTGAACTCGACGACTACACTACCACGCGCCTCGCGATCACTGCGCTCAGCATGGGACACGAAGCGTGGTACATCGAAGTCGCCGACTTCGCGTACGATCCGGACGGCTCGATCGTGGCCCGCGCTCATGCCGCGCCTGGACGCAAGTACACGACCGGTGCCACGTACCTCGCCGCCATGCGCGGTGAGAAGGGCATCGAGGAACGCATCAACGTCGCGGAACTCGACGTGGTATTGCTGCGCAGCGACCCCTCTGCCGACGCGATCGAACGGCCATGGGCTGCGCAGGCTGGCGTGCTGTTCTCGAGGCGCGCCATGCGACAGGGCCTGGTGGTACTCAACAATCCTGATGGACTCGCCAAGGCGCTCAACAAGATGTACTTCCAGGACTTTCCCGAAGAGGTCCGGCCTCGAACGATCATCACGCGAGACCGCGCAGACATCAAGGCTTTTGCAAAGGACGCTGGTGGAAAAATCGTGCTCAAGCCGCTGCAGGGATCGGGCGGACAAAGTGTGTTTCTGGTGCGTCCCGAAGACTCGTCCAACCTCAATCAGATGATCGATGCCGTGAGCCGCGACGGCTACATCGTGGCGCAGGAATACCTGCCGGCCGCGGAGAAGGGCGACACGCGCATGTTCCTCATGAATGGCACGCCATTGATGGAGAGTGGAAAGTATGCCGCCTTCCGCCGCGTACGCTCGGGCGGAGATATGCGCAGCAACATTTCGGCGGGTGGCAGCGTGGCCAAGGCCAAGATCGACGATGTCGCGCTGCGCATCGCGGATCTCATCAGGCCAAAGCTGGTCATGGATGGAATGTTTCTTGTCGGACTCGACATCGTCGGCGACAAACTGATGGAAATCAACGTGTTCAGTCCGGGCGGATTGGGCAGCGCCGAGTCCTTCGAGAAGGTGGACTTCACTCGCACCGTCATTGGAGCGCTGGAACAGAAGGTGTCGTACGCCGAGCATTACCGCCGGACTGCGGAGTCTGCCGTTATCGCAATGCTTTAGTGGGAGACGATGATGCCCGCGTTGCACCAGCGACGGCGCTCTGAGATCGTTCGCATGTAGCGTGCATGATTGTGTGCGAACGCCTCACGCGCCGCCTGACGATGCCACAGGTGATACGCGATCGCCGAAAACTTGAAATTGCGTCGCGTCACGCCGTGATTGATAGTCGGGCGGCCAGCTCGCTGTCTTCGCGTCCCCAGCCTGTAAACGATTCGTCATATCCGTTCACGGCCATCAGGTCATCACGCCAGAACGCCATGTGGCAACCGCGCGTACGGCGATCCGGATCCGCAGGGCCTCCCACGAACCGCGAAAGCATCGGTAGATGCAGCGCATTCTGGCGGTTGCCAAGGCCCCGCTCGAGCAGCGAGATCTTCGCGCGACGTTCGCACCGCGGCGATGGACTTGTTGCGAATCGCGGCGAGCCGGAACCCGGCGTGCTCGTGCCACACGTGCACGAGCGGGACGGGAAATCCCTGCAGCTGCGAGGCAATCACTTCGCGCGTCTCATCTCCCGAATCGTCATCGGCGATAAGCACTTCGTGCGGCATCTCCCGTTGCGCGCGAACGCTGCAGAGAATCAGGTCGAGTGCCGCCGGCCAGTTGTATGTGGCAGTGATCAGTGAGATCTCGCGCGGGCTGCGAGACGCGAGTGCGGGAGTCGAAGACATGGTAGCGTGTTCGGGCAGAGGTTCTTGCTGCTCTACCCAGCCGCCGCTTGCGCCATCACAACGGCTTGCGCCATCACAATGGATGGTGAATGCAAAAGGGCCCCGTCTGATGACGGGGCCCTCCAGCTTGCAGTAGCGTGCGGCTCTCAGATCTTCGAGCGGCGCCGGCGCGCGACACCGGCCATCAGCAGCATTCCCGAGGCGACCAGCGCAAGACTCGCCGGCTCCGGGACTATCTGGAAGTCAGGCGGCGTTTCGCGAACGCCGTAGACTTCAGCGTGCGAGAGGCCGCGAGCGAGGTTGGAGGTGACGCGAAAACCATCGAGGCGCGTGGGCGTGTTGAAGACGAAGATATCGAAAAAGCTGCCATACTTGAGCGCCAGACCCGAGTAGCCACTGACGGTTGTGCCGGAAACGAAGGTCAGTTCACCGGTTCTGAAGTCAGTGCCGAACGGCTTGAGAACTCCACCCCAGTCGTCTCCAACCTCCGGCTTCTCGGTCTTGCCGAGAAAGTTGAAGGTCTCAGCGGGATACTCGTTCGACAGAAAATCAGCGATGCTCGGCGTCGCGTTGTTGGTGTTTCCGCTATACGTGCCGTAGCAAGCGATTGCGGCGTAGCTGGTACCGCCGAAGAATGCGACAACCTGGTTGATGTTGCAGGTGCCCGGATTCGGATCGAGGGCGACGCTGCCGCCTTGCGCCACGAGAGAGCTGGAGGTGCAAACAAGGGCGAGAACGGCTGAGAAAACTGACTTGCGCATGATATTTCAGAAAAGTTGTGTTTCGCCCGCGTGAAGAGGGACATGCGCGGCGACTTTTACTACCTATCCATACGTAACGTATCGGCAGGATCCATACCGTGATCGTCAACTTTCTCAGAAGGCTTGTAAGTCTCGCCGAATCAACGGCTTAGCCGGCCATCAGCCGTACCTCACCGTGTTCCTCATGTGGGAGGAACACTACACTCCGCTTCAGCATGCTACAGATGAACCTGACAAGGGGGCGCAGATCACAACTCCTGCTGTTTCGCCACAGGGCGTCGCAAAGCGACGTACAGAGTATGCATCGGGCCGGCCGTATCGTGCGCTCGCACGCGCAATGTCTGCACCTGGAGCTTGGCCACGTTCAGCGCGTGCAAAAACCCGGGATCGTCGCCCACCGACCAGTACACGATGATGCCACCCTCTCGCAACGCACCGATCGTCGACGCGATGCCCTTCGCCGCATAGAGCGATGCGTTCTCCGAAATGAGCATGCCGTCAGGCCCGTTGTCGGTATCCAGCAGGATCGCGTCGAAGCCGTCCGGGCTCGCGCGCAGCACGTTGATCACGTCGTCGTGTACGACGCGCACCCTGGGATCCGCCATCGCTTCGGAAGAGAGCGCATAGTCCGGATTTGCGTTCCACTCGATGACCTCGGCGACGAGCTCCGCAACGTGCACCTCGGCCCGAGCGGGCAGCTCGCGCAGTGCGGCCCGCAACGTGAAGCCGAGCCCGAGCCCGCCGATCAGCACGCGAGGCGCGGAAAGGGTGCGGACATGCTCGCAGGCGATTTCCGCCATGCGATCTTCCGACAAGTGCCGGCGCGTGGACATGAGCTCCACGCCGTCTGCGCGAATCAGATACGCGCCGTCGTGGCGAAAGAGCGCGAGCATGGTACCGTTTGGCGTACACGCTTCGCCGAGTCGTTCGAGTGGCTTCATGGCATGGCGGTCAGGGTTCCCGTGAACCTAACCGCAGCCGGCCACCCGAGTCGGGCATCGATTGCTGCAGGCGTCTGTAATTCAGCAGCTCGGCGGTGGCAAGGAGTCTGACCTGAACCGACCCAGACAGGTGCGAATGTCCCGGGCGACACGGTCAAGCGCCGTGTTGAGTTCGCCGACGAGTGCCTCGTAGTTACCCACCGTGAACCGGCCGTCGCGGTAGTCGGTGGTTCCGCGTACCAGGACCGCTCCGTCGAGCGGGCGAATGATGTCCCACGTGGTGACAACATGAACGGCGCCAGTTGTGGCGGCGGAGTCTGCTACTCCCTCGAAGCGCGAGACATGCAACTGCAACAGGAAGTTGTGCTGCGAGCGAGCAGTCCATGGGGCGACATTGACAGCCCGTACGGGCGGTACGTTGCTCAGGTGAGCGGCCACCGTGTGATTGATACCCGCGCCGAGATCTTCACCCCAACGGTGGAACTGCGATGTGACGATCTCATGCGTGCCGCGACGTATGATGATGGACGGCGTCGTGAGATACGGCGCGAGATCCATGCGGCGAATGCCGATGGTGAGGCCGACGGTGTCGCCTGCCGACGCTGCAGTGATCGGCGTGCGCGCCCCGCTGAGCACGTACTGCTGCAGCGGTGGTGCGTTGCGCGAGAGCTTGAAGCAGCCGGCGAGCGCGAGCAACGCCATGGGGACGAGAAACCTGACAGTTCGCATCATGATGTAGGGCAGAGAGTGGTGCGCATCAGTTTGGCGGCGGCTTCTTGCCGCGCAACAACATGTCCGGATTCTGCTCGAGCGAGTTGATCAAAACACGCAGCGCGTCCGCCGCTTCGCGCATGCTCGTGAGCGCGCCCTGCAGCGCGAAGCCGGGGCCGGCGTCCGCGGAAAGCAGTCCGTGCGTTTCATCGAGCGTCTTGCGCAGCGACTGCAATGTGGCGATCGCCTCGGTTGACGCGCCGGTGATCTGCGTGGTCATTGGATCGATCGCCGCTTCAGCGCGGTTGGCGAGTCGGCCCACATCAGTCATAGTCGCATTGATCTGCGCGGTGAGGCCGGGGATCTCCTTGAGTGCCGCCTTGATTTCAGGCGACGCCACGAGTTCTTCGATGGCACGCGCCGACTGCACGACCGCACGGTTGATCTCAGGCATGTTCACTTCTGCCAGCATGTCATTGACGCGATTGAGGATCTTCATCACGTCGGAGAGCACGCTGCCCGCACCACCACCGATGGCCGCCATGAGCGAGGGCGTGGTGGGAATCTCCGGCCAATCGTCAGACGCGTTGGCAAGCCGAGGCGGTGTGGAGTCGGAGCGGTATGCCAGTTCGAGGTACAACAAGCCGGTGACGATGCTCTCCATCTGGAGCTGCGCGCGCAATCCGTTCTCGATCTGCTGACGCAAGACGACGGTATCCTTGAGGTTCACGTACGTGCCGAGATGTGTCGTAAGGCGCGGCAGGTCGATGTCGAACTTGACCGGCACCTGAAACGACTTCTCCTGCTGGTTGATCTGAATCATTATCTCGGTGACCGTACCGACCGGCACACCCTGGAACTTGACGGGGGCACCGTTCTCGAGGCCGTTCACCGACTCCGGGAAGAACGCGATGAACGTGGTGCGTCGCTCGAACCATGCATTGGACGCGAGCGCTGCGACGGCCAGAACGGCCAACGCCAACGCCCCCACCACGAAGATTCCGATGGCCGTGGGATTTGCACGCCTGCTCATGTAAGGCCTTCACTGCTGCGGGTAAGGAATCGGTGCACTTCGTCGCTTGGCGGATTGTCACGCAACTCGGCGGGATTGCCCAGAGCCGTCATGGTTTTCTCCGTGATGTCCAGAAACACGGCGCGGTCCGCAATGCGGAAAATGCTTTCGAGGTCGTGTGTAACTACTACGATGGTCGTCCCAAAGCTCGCTTTCAACTCGATAATGAGATCGTCCAGCCGGCTGGCGCTGATCGGGTCCAGGCCGGAAGATGGCTCGTCGAAGAAGAGCACCTCCGGATCGAGTGCGATCGCGCGCGCAAGCGCTGCTCGCTTGCGCATGCCGCCGCTGATGGCCGATGGGTAGAACTCCTCGAAGCCGCGCAGGCCGACCAGGGACAGCTTGAGCGACACGACCTCTGCAACCGTTCTTGCGTCCATGTCCGTGAACTCCTCGAGAGGCAGCGCAACATTCTCCGCCAGTGTGAGTCCGCTCCACAATGCGCCGTTCTGGTAGAGAACGCCCATGCGTCGCAGCACAGTGTTGCGTTTGGCTTCGTCCTCAATGTCGAACTCCTCGCCATTGAAGAGAATCGTTCCCTCAGCCGGCTTCTTGAGTCCGATCAGATGCTTGAGCAGCGTACTCTTGCCGCTTCCGCTGCCGCCCATGATCACAAAGACTTCGCCGCGCTCGATGGTGAAGTTCAGGTCGTTCATGATGACAAGCTGCCCATACTTCATGGTCAGGTTGCGCACTTCAATTGCCTTGGTCGAGGCGATCGGGGGCGTTGCTGGTGTCGTCATATCTTGAGCAGTGCGGCCAGCCAGTCCACCACGGCATTGGCAAGAATTATGAGCGTGATGCCAAGCACGACAGCCGACGTTGCTGCGCGGCCCACGGCGCCGGCATCGCTGCCAGTCTGTAATCCCTTGAGGCAGCCCGAATAACCGATGATCGCCCCGAAGATGAGGCCCTTGAACACACCCAGCACCGCATCGGTCAGCGTCACGGCCGTGAGCAAACCTCCGATGAACTGCTTGGCCGACAGATCGAGCAGCGACACGGCGACCGCCATGCCGCCGACGATGCCCACGAAATCTGCATAGAGCGTCAGCAGCGGCATCATGAAGAAGATGCCGAGCATGCGCGGCACGACCAGGTGTTCAACGGGTGAGATACCGAGCGTAACAAACGCGTCGATCTCCTCGGTAATCTTCATGCTGCCAAGTTCGGCTGCGAAACCCGCGCCGGTGCGTCCCGCCATGATGATGCCCGTCATGAGCGCGCCCATTTCCCGCAGCATGCCAAAGCCGACGAGATATGAGGAGTAGTAGCCCGCGCCAAAGCGTTGGAGTACGACGACGCCCAGGAAGGCAATGATCACGCCCACCAGCAGCGAGATGAGCGTCACGATTGGCAGTGCGCCTGAACTATTGGACTGCACGACGACCCAGAACTCTCGCCAGCGCATATGTACGCGTCGGCTTGGCAGCCTCGACATGGCAAGCGCCACTTCGCCCGTGAACGTGAACGACGACTGGAGCTGAGACCACTTGCCGAGCGCGGCAGTCCCAACTCGCTCCACAACAGGAAGCGGCTCGGATGCTTCTGCATCGTCGTCCGTACTGCGCTCAGGCACTGCCTCCGAAAGCGCGAGCAAACGGCCAATCTGTTCCGGAAGGGCCGAGCGGTCGATTTCTATCTTGTTCTGCTCGGCGTAGTCCTGTGCTTGCGACAGAAAGACAAGCAGGCTGCTGTCCCATGAGCCAAGCCCGGACGCTTCGAACCTGAGCGCTCGCGTCTGATCCGACTTCCCTGACTGCTTCGCGATGAGCGCGTCGAAATGTGGCGGATTATGCCCGAGCTTCCAGTCGCCGGCAATCACGGTGACGAGCGTGCTATCTTCGTACCGCAGTTCGGCGAGTGGTGAGGTCATCGGTTCATCATACGCAGCAGGCGATCGGCCCATCGACGGGTGGGGGATAATTGCAGTTGTCCGGAAGCAATCGTCAACGCTGAGGGACGTGCCTGCTCCCCCGTTCGGGTTGAACGGACGCTCGTGATGAGTACACAAACGGCTGAGCCGAGTTGCATTGGTGGCTGAAGTGTAACCGTTACGACAGTGCCGACCGAGCGCCAGGCCGAAGCGAAGCAAGCCCGGCGTGCCGAATGTCACCAAACCGATTTCAGGAGTGTCTGTGAACTTTCCGCGAGCCGCCGGGGTGCTTCTTCATCCCACGTTCCTCCCGGGAGCGAATGGCATCGGTGAACTCGGGGTGCGCGCGCACCGCTTTCCCGACACGCTTGCGAAGACGCGTGTCAATATCTCGCAGATGCTGCCCCTCGGCCCCACGGGCTACGGCGATTCTCCGTGCCAGGTGTTCTCGGCGTTCGCAGGCAACCCGTTGCTGATCGCCGTGACCGAAGCTGACCCGACGGACGAGTCGCAGTCGTCCACGGGCAAACGCCTCGCCGATCATTCGATCGACGGCTTCATTACGCCGGAAATCGAGGAGCTGCGTGCGCGTTGGGGCTATCCGGGCATGTGTATCTTGCAGTTTGCGTTCGGCACCGACGCGGGCGCATCGGCTTTTCGTCCGCATACGTTTCCACGGCACGCTGTGGTGTCCACGGGCGCGTACGACAACGATACCGTCATGGGATGGTGGCAATCGGCCGGCGATGGCGATTCCACGCGCTCTGCGCAGGATGTCGCCGCAGAGAAGCAGTTCGCCATGCGCTACCTCGATGCGACCGATCGCAAGATGCACTGGGCGATGATTCGCGCCGCGATGGCATCGGCGTGCGATACCGCGATCGTACCGATGCAGGATCTGCTCGGACAGGGCAGCGAGGCGCGCATGAACCTGCGGGGCCGAGTGTCGGGCAACTAGGGTTATCGCTTTTCGTGGGATCAAGTCACGCCCGATATGATGCAGCGACTGCGATCACTGATCGCGATTTACGATTGCGGAAACGTCGAGTGACCGACGCACCGTCCCGGAGCGCGACTGCACCACATTCTTGACGCGCTACCTGTACGCTTCGCATCTTCGCTCATCTGTCCGGACATCGTGCTGTCGCTCAGGCGCACTCCGGCCCCCTCCGTCCCCACTCTCGTGCGATCTCTTCATCTTTCTGTCGAGCGCGTGTGCACATGGGGGCTACCGCTCCTTGCGCTCACCGCGTGCGCGGCCCCTGCGCCCCCCGCACTTCGACCGGTGGCAAGCAGTGCCGACTCGTCGCTCATC
>JBGTFN010000052.1:0-4052 GCA_041747275.1 Gemmatimonadaceae bacterium
GCTGCCCGCGGCCGGAGTGCTGCGTGTGGACAGTAGTTCCGTGTCGCCGCGCGGTGCGATGCGATGGCGCGCGGATGAGTTGGTGCGTGTGAGTGTGCGGGCTCCGTTCAATGCTACCGTCTGGCTGCGCACGAGTGATGCGCGCACGGTGCCGCTGGTACGTGCGAGTGATATTGCGGAAACGACAGCGCAGGCGGCGGGTCGTTCGATTACGAATAGCGTCCCGCGTGTTCGCGAAAGCGATTCGCTCTCTGACGCGTCTACGATATTTGCCGGCGAAGCACGCGCCGAGCAGCTCGGTCAGAGCGCACGACTCATGATCGTGCGGTCGAGCGACACCATACAACTCGCACTCGGCGCTCCCGATATCATCGCGCCCACCGCACCCGCACGCTACGGCGTGCTGCGCAATCGCACCGGCGGTCTCGTCGCGCAAAGCGACACCGATCGCGTCGTGACCGCGCGTCCCGTTCCAGATGGCTTCTATAAGTGGGCGCTGTTGCCCGGCACACAACTCGAGATCACCGGACAGCAGGGTATGCAGACGCGCGTGCGCATGGACAGCCAGCTCGAAACGTGGGTGACCACCGACGATATCGTGCCCTTGCCCGACGGCACACCCGCTGTGCGTCGTGTAAGCGGCGGCCTGCGCGTGCAGCCTTACAGTGAATACGTCGACGTGATCATTCCTACCGGATCACGTCCTGCATTCCTCGTGGAGCCCGATGGCGAATCGATTGTGCTCACACTCTACGACACGCGACTCTCGCCCGAAATCTCACCGATGATCGGGAACGATCCGCTGGTGCGTCAGCTCGCGTGGGAGCCTGTGGCCAGTGATCGCACGCGACTCGACGTGCGCCTGTCCGCGCCGGTGTACGGTTGGCTTGTGCTGTGGGACGACGCGCGTCGTGCACTCGTGCTCCGGGTGCGTCGCATTCCCGATATCAATCCTGCGCGCCCCCTTGCCGGACTCACGCTCGTAGTAGACGCAGGCCATCCACCCGGAGGCGCCACAGGTCCCACGGGCCTCACCGAAGCCGACGCCGTGTTGCCGGTGGCGAAGATGCTGGAAGCCATGCTGCAGGAGCGTGGCGCGCGTGTAGTGATGACGCGTACCACACCGTCGAGTGTGGGCCTCACCGATCGGCCCGTGATCGCTCGCCGCGCGAATGCACATGCGCTTCTCAGCGTGCACCTGAACGCGTTCGGCGACGGCACCAATCCGTTCGCCAACCACGGCACGAGCACACTGTTCTTTCATCAGCCGTCAGAGCCGCTCGCGCGCGCCGTGCAGCGTGGCATGATGCAGCAGATCGGTCAACGCGATATCGGCGTGCACTACCAGAACCTCGCGATTGCACGGCCCACCTGGTATCCGTCCGCGCTTGCTGAAGGACTGTTCCTCATGTTCCCCGATCAGGAGGCCGCAATGCGGCGCGAGGATTGGCAAGAGCGTTACGCGCGTGCAATCGCCGATGGCGCCGAAGAGTATTTTCGTTCGCTAGGCGCTCGCGTCTCCGCGTGGAGCTCCCGCCCTTGATCCGCAAGCTGTTGCTGTTCTTCGGCGTAACGCTATCCGGCATCGCTCTATCAGGCTGGCTTTTCCCCGGCTCTCTGCACGCCCAGGTCGACCCCCGCGGGGACGTGCAGACAATCCGCACTGAACACTTCCGCGTGCACTTCGCGCGTCAACACGAAGCCCTCGCTCGTCGCGCAGCGTCCTACGCCGAGCTCGCCTGGACCCAACTCGCTCAGGAACTCGCCGAACCCGCCGAGCCCGTCGAACTGCTCGTCGCGGACAACGTCGATTTCAGCAACGGCTTCGCCACACCGTTCCCGAGCAATCGCATCGTCGTCTACGCGCTGCCCTCGCTGTTCATCCCCGAGCTGCGGCACTACGACGATTGGCTGCAGCTCGTGATCACGCACGAGCTCGTGCACGTTTTTCATCTGGACCGCGCACGGGGCATCTGGCGCCTCGGCCGCAACGTATTCGGCCGCAATCCCGCGCTCTTCCCCAACGGCTACCTGCCGCGCTGGATGATTGAAGGACTCGCGGTGCACTACGAGACGAAGCTCACCGGCAGCGGCCGCCTCGCGAGCACCGAGTTTCCAATGATCGCGCGCACTGCGGCGCTCGCGGGCGATATCCCACCACCGAATGAGTGGAGCCTCTCCACCTCACGCTTCCCGCTCGGCCAGCACGCCTACGGTTACGGTGCGATGCTCATGTCACAGCTCGCGCAGCGCGACTCGCTCGGCATGCGCAAGTTCATCGACGGCGTTGCATCGCACCCGATTCCGTTTCGTGTGAATCGTGCGGTGAAGAACGCGTTTGGTGTGGGTGTGCAGGAAGCATGGGAGCAGTTTCGCGATTCGTTGCAGCGTGTTGTACCTGATGTGACGGCGCGGTCGCAGCAGGATCGCTGGCGCGTAGCTCGCGGTATGGAGTGGTTCGCCGCGCAGCCGCGTTGGGAAACTGACAGTACGATCATTGTCGCCATGAACGACGGACGCGACGTCAGCGGCGTATATCGTGCGCACGTGCGCACAGACTCGATCTCGCTCGAACGTATAGCCCGCCGCAATTCACTCGACGCGAACGCACTCGATGCCGATGCGAGCGGCGCCAACCCGCTCGGCCGTCGCGGCGAACTGATCTTCGGCCAGCTCGACTACGAAGACCCGTACGTATTGCGCAACGCGCTCTTTGCGCGAAGCGCCGATGGAACTGAACGCGAGCTGCCCAACACCAGTCGATTGTTCCTTCCGGACGTGCGCGCAAGGGACGGCTCGATCATCGCCGTGCGCGTGCAGGCAGGCTACACCGAGCTGGTACGCGTGCAGCGTGAAGCAAACGGCGAAGGCACCGTCAGCACATTCGCCGCCGGTTCGATTGATACCGCGTTCACCGAACCGCGCTGGAGCCCTGACGGCGCCAGCGTGGTCGCCGTGCGCGTGATTCGTGGTGGCTTTCAGGAGATCGTGCTGCTCGACAACAGCGGCAGCGTGCGCACCGTGGTGAGCAGCGCCCGCGGCATCTCGTCTGTGCCGACTTTCACGCCCGACGGCACCCGCATCATATGGGCCAGTGATCGACTCGGCAGCATGCAGCTATACTCCGCCACGATCAGCGCGTGCAGCCCAGTGTGCGACGTGCGCGTGCTCACGCGCGTACCCACCGGCGTCACGTCGCCGTCCGTATCGCCTGCTGGCACGCACGTGGCCGCGCTTGAGTACACGCTCAACGGATCGCGACTTGTTGTGCTGCCGCTCAATGAGGGCAGTGGACTCGAACAGCGAACACCGCACGTCGCACCCTACGCCGCGTCCTCCCGCTCCATCGCGGTGCAACCCGACAGCTCCCCCGCCACCCCATACCGCCCGCTGCGCCAGCTCCTGCCGCGCTGGTGGATGCCGATCATCGGCGAAGGCAGCGACGGGGGCGCGACCTTCGGCCTGTCGAGCAGCGGCGCTGACATTCTGCGCCGTCACGCGTGGGCCGCGCAGACCACGTATCATCCGTCGCGCAGGGAGTTCGAGGGAAGCGCCGGCTATCGCTACAGCCGCCTGCCGCGCACGCTCGGGTGGCAACCGGTATTCGATGCGAGCGGTTCGCAGACGTGGGATCGGTTCAGTGTCTTCGACAGTGCGTCCACCGTGCTCGGCGAGTTGCAGCGTGTGGCACGGCTGTACAATGCGGGTGTGTCCTTCTCCCGGCCGCGTGTGCGAAACAGTGCGTCGCTCGCACTCGGCGCGCAGCTCGAGACCCGTGACTACGCCACCACCCCCGATTCGGTGCTGGGTACGCTCGCACCGCGCTTCGCTCGTGGCACGCAGTCACCAGGTGTGTACGCGATTATGTCGTACAGCAATGTCATGCGCGCCGGACGTGCCATCTCTCTCGAAGACGGCATTGGCGCGTCGCTCACGCTTCAGCAGCGCTGGAAGAGCGGGGCACGCGAGCAGACGTCGCGTCGTGCGATCGGCGTGATGCGCGCATACAAGGCACTCGACGTTGGTGGCTTTGCGCGACACGCACTGGCCGC
>JBGTFN010000053.1:0-3287 GCA_041747275.1 Gemmatimonadaceae bacterium
CGGTAGCGCTGCTGCCGCACGTCGCACGGGTCCGCCGGTGGCATCGGGCGGTGGACGGGCGCGCGGCATTCGCACACGCACCGGTGTGAACAATGACTCCATGGCGCAGCCTGATGCGGATCTGCGCGCGCTCAACTCGCAAGCGGCGACGCCCGGTGAACGCGAGCAGGTCTATTGCACCAAGATCGGCACGACACTTCCAGACGAGATGTACATCATTGGCGGTCACATGGATGGCATCGGTTGGGGTGAAGCCGCCAACGATGACGGATCCGGCAGTGCAATCGTGATGGAACTCGCACGCATCTTTTCCAACCCTGACGTAACGACGGAACGCTCCATTCGCTTCATCCTCTTCAACAACGAAGAAACCGGACTGAATGGCGCACGAGCCTATGTGCAGCAACGCGAAGCGCTGCAGGGAATCGAGTCACCGGCCGGTTCTGGCAAATATCCGGAGCCGAAGTGGCTTGGCATGATCCAGCACGACATGATGCTGTTCGATCATGGCATGCCGCTGCCGGACGGCACCTATGCGCCGGAGCAGCGTCCCGAAGCGGATGTGAATGTCGAGTTTCAGATGAACTCGAAGAAGACACTCGAGTCGCAGGCACTGGCCTGGGCCTTTCACAGCGCCAACGCGCGCTACGCGACCGACTATCCGGCACAGGTCGGGCCGCACATGACCAACACCGACTCCGGACCATTCCAGGACATCGTGGCGTCGATCAGCCTGCGCGAGAACGAGCGTGGCACGCAGACAGGCAGCGGCTGGAGTCCGCATTGGCACCAGCCCACCGACCTGTTCAAGACCTACAGCGACAAAGATTTCCGACTGGGACTCAACGCCGCGCAAACCACGCTTGGCGCCGTCGCGCGTCTCGTCGGGGCCACACTCACACCGTAAGCATGCCGTACACCAACACATACCTCACACAGGAGCCTGCGCGTGAAGAGATCGACGCGCGGCCGGGCACAACGTTGCTCGAGTTCGGTGCGCCGGACTGCGGGTTCTGTGCCGCGATTCAGCCAGCGGTGCAACACGTTCTCGAGGACTCGGACGTCGAGCACCTCAAGATTCACGATGCCAGCGGCCGACATCTCGGGCGGTCGTTCCGCGTCAAGCTGTGGCCTACGTTCGTCGCCATGCGCGATGGCGAGGAAGTCGGTCGTGTGGTGCGTCCGTTCAAGAGCGACGAGATCGCGGCGCTGCTGGCTTGATGGTTTCCCGTTGTCGCGCTAGCGGCACTGCCTGAACCGAAGGCGCTATTCCCACCGGAATACGCGTGTGGCAATCGCTACGCACACCGCGAAGAATGCGGCCAGCGCCAGCAGGTTCGGCGCAAGTGCACCGAAGGACGCACCGTCCCACACGCCGTGCAGCAACGACACGGCGTGTGTGGTTGGCAACACTTGCGCTACGAATTGCAGCCAACGCGGGAACAGCGTGATCGGCACGAACAAGCCACTCACCGCGAGCATCGGATACAGGATCACGGCGCCCAGCGGCTGCGCGAATCGCGCCGTGGGCACAACGCTCGCAATGACAAAGCCCAGAGAGAGAATGCTCAGCGTGCTCACAAGCATGGCCGCGGCGAACACCACGATGTTGACCTGCATCGCGCCCGGGAACATCTGACGTCCCGCGAGCACCAGCAGCACAAGGCTCACCAACGTGAAACCCAGCTTCACGAATACGTGAGCGCCGAGAATCGTCACGGGTGAGAGCGGTGTGGCGCGCAGCCGCTTGAGAATTCCACCCTCCCGATAAATGGCGATGATCGCGATGAGCGACTGCACCGCGCCGAGCGCGATGAGAATCGTGGCGAACACCGCCACATTGAACGGGGCGTCGGCCGAAAGCGCCGCGCTCTCTGGCTCGCCGAGCACGCGACTGAACAGCACGAAGATGAGAATTGGTACCAGCAGCGCGCCCACGAGACCCAGAGGCTCGCGCATGAACACCTTGGTCTCGATCCAGCTCAGCTTGAGCAGTCCCTTGAGCATCATGGCAGTGTCATAGCGGCGTCATGGGCGTCAATCGCGAATGAGGTGGCCGGTAAGCTTGAGGAACACATCCTCGAGCGTCGGCATCTCGGTGCGGAAGCCACGCACACGGGTGCCATCCTGCGCGATTTGCTGGATGACATCGGTGACGAAGTCATCGCCCTCGCCACGCATCACGTGCTGCGTGGTCTGGCCGTCATGCTCGGTGGTGTAGATCACTCGGCGTTCCGGACAGTGTCGCTGCACGAGCTCCGCCGGCGAGCCGACCTCCATGATGCGGCCATTCTCGATGATCGCAACGCGATCGCACAGCTTCTCCGCTTCTTCCATGAGATGCGTGGTTAGAAACACGGTTGTGCCGCGCGTGCGAATATCCGTCACCAGCTCCCAGATGGCGCGCCGCGCGTGCGGATCGAGTCCCGTGGTGAGCTCGTCGAGAAAGACCACTTCCGGCTGGTGAATAAGGGCGAGCGCGATGAACAGCCGCTGCTTCTGTCCTCCGGAGAGGTTCATGAACCACGCGTCGCGCTTGGCCTCGAGTCCAAGCCGTGAAAGCAGCGTATTCGCGTCCACACTCTGTGCACGGTCGTAAAGCGATGACCACAGATCCACCGCTTCCCACACCTTGATGCGCTTCTGTAGGTGCGCCTCCTGGTGCTGCACGCCGATGCGCTGGCGCAGCGCGGTGCTGTCTCGCGCCGGATCAAGGCCAAGTACGCGGATGTGTCCGGCGTCGGGACGTCGCAGACCTTGCACGCACTCCATGGTGGTGGTCTTGCCCGCACCGTTCGGTCCGATCAGGCCGAAGATCTCGCCTTCGTGCACCTCGAGTGACACGTCGGCGACGGCAATCGTGCGCCGATAGCGCTTGGCAAGATTGCGGACCGTGATCACCGGGTTCGTCATGCGAGAAACATAGCGCCGCGAATCGTGCCCAATCTCACCGTATTTGTGTCGGCGTCATGCTACACTCTGGCGCACAGGGAGACCGGAACGCACTTTCTTCGGTCTCGGCTTTTCTTCTCGAGACGGCCGTTCCCACCGCGTCGTGCCCTCGCGCCGCGCTCTTCACGGAGATCTCCCATGCGTCTCGCACTTCCCGCCGTGTTCCTCGGCCTGGCCGCAACCACAGCCTGCGTCATGGCGCGCTCCGGCAGCGGGACGCCGCAGAGCTCGAGTTTCTTCATCACCAGCGTCGGTCCGGGCGACGGAGCCAGGCTGGGTGGCCTTGCGGGAGCAGACGCACATTGCGCGTCGCTTGCGCAGGCGGCCGGCATCGC
>JBGTFN010000054.1:0-2480 GCA_041747275.1 Gemmatimonadaceae bacterium
GAAACGACCCAGTGCCACGTCCCATACGATCAGCGTATCGAGAACAGGCGACTCGCCACGAACGGATTCGATGCGAATCGGAGCGCGAAACTCGCCTGGTCCGTCACCTGAACGACCTGTGCTCCAACGCAGATCGCCGAGACTGTCGAAGACACGCAGCGTTCCGGCACCTCTGTCCAGCACGGCCACCGATCCATCAGCACGGAGTATGGCGTCCTCGATCCTGCTGAACTGGTACGCTTCCTCTCCGTCCTGCACACCGATGCGCACGAGTGGTTCGCGGTCCAGCACGAAGCGTGAGATGGTCGCCGAGTCGAGCGCGACGTGTTCGACAATGGTGACCCCGGCGCTGTCGCGCATTGCGTAGCTGGCCGACGGGGCTGCATCGCCGCAGGCAGCGACGAACGTGGTGCTCAGCAGACTGCAACACAGCGCACGAAGTGGTGCACGCTGTCGGCCGCGCATGGCACGAAAGCTCATGGCTCCCCGCCCGACTCATGATCTGCGTCGGAAGCCTCAATGGGGTCTATCGAAACTGATCCTGGCGAAAAAAAGTCGTAGTCTGCGTAAAACAGCCACCCGCCATCGAGCTGCCGTCGACAGCGCAGCAAGCGCGGCAACCCGCGCCCGTTCAACTCGCGCTCGAGCTGCTGTTCATCATCGGGCAGCGCCGCGATAGCTTCTGGTAACTCGCTTGCCTCCGTCTCCTCCTCCACGGGCTCCTGCCGATACACCACGTAGGCAACGTGTGGACCGTCTTCGACAACGCCAAGCGGAACGAATGGAAAGTGGAGCGCGTGGAATTGCTCCGCCGAGACCACCGCCTCGCGGGTAGCATGGCCCTCGGCAACCAGACGCTCGATCTGACGTCGATATGATCGACCGTCGAGCGACGCTGCAAAGACCTGCGCCGCATCCAGCGAACGCAAGGCATCGAGCGACGACACGCCAGGCAGCTCGCGTTCCAGCTGAGCTGCCGGGTCAGCGAGTTGTTGGTGCTGCGATGCCTGATACTCGGCCACAGCGCGCGGCATTTCCGGCGAACTTTGCAGAATGTCCTCCGCCGTCAGCACCTGGGGTTGCACACGCACTCCATAGAAATACAGCATCAGACGTTTGTGTACGCGCAGACTGACCGGGTCCGCGAGACGCGCAACGCCCAGATAGTCCCCGGCGATGTACGCGTCCACCGCCGCGCGAAACAGCTCCAGTGGATCGGTGAAAGGCATTGACCAATTGGATTGAGAACGAAGAAACGGATAGCGTACGGAAACCCTCTCATCACCGCAATCCCATGCATCCACGAACGCCCGATCCGCGCAACATCGAGCCGCAACTCGTCGAGGTGCGTTACGCGCTCCCGAAATGGGCAGACCCGGAGCGCTTTCCATTCTGCGTGCCTGCCATCGCGTCGATGTCGTCACTGTCACTCGATGCGCCGGTGGTCTGTTTCGTGGGCGAGAATGGCTCCGGTAAATCCACGCTGCTTGAAGCCATTGCAATCTCCGCGTCGCTTCCGTCGGCTGGCTCGGCTGGCCGCGCAAAAGACGATCCCACACTGGCAGACCAGCTCTGGCTTTCGCGCGCGCTCAAGCTCATCTGGCGAACACGAAACAATCGCGGACTCTTTCTGCGCGCCGAGGATTTTTTCGGATTTCAGCTGCTGCTCAAACGCGAGCGTGCGGAGTTTCAGAAAACGCTCGAACGCATGGACGAGGAGTACGCCGACCGCTCCGCGTATGCGAAGAAGCTGGCGATGGGTCCGCTCAAGTCCAGCATGGCCGACATGGATCGGCGCTACGGTGCGAATCCGGATGCACGATCACACGGCGAGGCGTTCCTCAACTTTTTTCAGGAACGTCTCGTGCCGCGCGGTCTCTACCTGCTGGACGAGCCTGAAGCCGCACTTTCTCCGCAGCGGCAACTCACACTGCTCGCGATAATGTTCGATCTCGTCGCGGAAGGTGCGCAGTTCATCATTGCGACGCACTCACCGCTGTTGCTCGCGTATCCCGGCGCGCGCATCTACTCGTTTGATGAAACGTGCATCGAACAGACGGAGTGGGAGCAGACTGAACATGTACGACTGACGCGGGACTTTCTGGCGAACCCTGAGCGGTATCTGCGCAACCTCAAGGGGTAGCGGGACGCCGTCGGTCACCCGCGGGTCTTGCCCGTCTCATCGAGGATAAGCCGCACAGTTTCTTTCGGCTGATCCCACATCGGGAAATGGCCGCACTTCTCGAACCAGTGCAATCGCGCTGAGGGAAAGGCTTCCATCGCACGCGCAGCTTGCCTCGGCAGGCATAGGCGGTCCTGACGGCCCCATCCAATGACGACAGGTTTCGAAGTGTCTGCCGCGGGTCCCTCCTGCTGCGGCGCCGTGGCAAGGTCGCGCACGAGCGCGTCGAACGTCTTCGTTGCAGCAAAACTTTTCAGCTCGGTTGCCACGATTCCTCCGTTCAGCTTCCACGGACGTG
>JBGTFN010000055.1:0-1526 GCA_041747275.1 Gemmatimonadaceae bacterium
GGCCTGGACGCGGTGATGCACCGCCGCGAGAGTCTCCCGATGGTACACGCGCACGAGCTGCGCATCCCACTGCACCCGCACGCGTGTCCCGAGCAGCGACAGCGGCACCGGATAGAAGGCGCCCGCGACTTCGACGTGGCCATCGGCATGCACGGTGCGTTCGCCCGTCTGAAAGAGCGGGAAGGCGTTGGCGGCCAGCGGCTGCAGGGTCGGCTGCTCGACCTCGAGGAAGTGCGTCCACACCTGCCGCCGCGTCGTGCCATGAATGCGCAGCCGAGCCACGGTGCGATTCCACTGTCGCAGAAACGTGTTGTGTTCGTTCAGGCTGTCGAAGCGGCGCCCTTTGAGCGCATTGTCCTTGACGTACCCGCCGCTCCGCTCTTGTTTGCCGTTCTCCTGCGGGTGGCGCGGCTGCGTGGGCAGCGACGTGAAGCCCCAGTGCGCGGCAAACGCCTGGTAGATCGTGTTGTTGTCGGGATCGTACAGACACGCGCGCACGACCGCCGCTTTGAGATTGTCATGTCGCACGACGAGCGGCACGCCGCCGAACTCGCGAAATGCGCGTTCGTGCAGGCGGAGAAAGGTCTCAACTTTCTGATCGTCGACCGCTTCCTCATACCCGTGCCGTGAGTGACAGAGCGTCATGCGAAACACCCAGGGCCGTCGCCACTCGCCCGTCGCGGCATGCAGCGTCGGCGCGCCACGAAAGAAATCGACCTGCGCTTCCGCGCCGGGCGCATGATGAAACACGCCGACCGCACGACGCGGCGGCGCGAGCGTGCGCACGTAGCGCTTCACCGATTCGTAGCTTGCGCTGTAGCCAAATTCCTCGACGAGATCTTGCCAGATCCGCTGCACGCTCAAGCCGGCGTCGAGCTTCTCGGTGATCACCGTGCGATAGGCCGCGGCACTCGCGCGTGGCCGCTGACGGGCGATGTCGTCGGAGCCAGAGCCGGCGAACACTTTGGCCGCATTTGACGGCGCGCCGGGGAACACTTTGGCCGCATTTGCCGCCGTCACCGACGTCGCTGCCTCAGCCGATGCCGTCGCCAGAGTCTCCGAGCCGGGGAACGTTTTGGCCGCATTTGCCCGACGCGCCGCGTCGTACCGACTGATCGTTTCGCGACGCACACCCGTCTCGGCCTCGATGCGACGGAAACTCCAGCCGAGCTCCAACAGTGCGACAACTTGTTGTCGTTTCGCCATTTGCAAGTAGTTGCCCATCACATACTCGAGGGTAAAAGACCCTCAAGCATGTCATGGAGTGGCTACGTGCCGTGGCCGCTTTTCAGGTGTTCCGTGGTGGCCGCTTTTGGGTGTTCGGTGACAGCGATTGAGGTTAGGGCTAGAAGCCAGTGACTAGCCACCTAGGATTTAGGAGCACGGAACTTGGGTGTGTCCCGCGTTTAGTTGAAACTCGGGTGATGCCGGTGTGATGCGGCTCATGCCGCCGTGGTGGTCTCCGTAAGGTGCTGCGTCAACGCGGCCTGCAGCAAGGGCAGATGCGCCATGCCGCGGATACGTCG
>JBGTFN010000056.1:0-2585 GCA_041747275.1 Gemmatimonadaceae bacterium
GGCGCTCGAGCGAGGCGGAGGGCACGCCGCCTCCCGTCTCGCTGTCCTCGCGCGGTCGGTGAGCGCGTCGAATACTCGACCGTCCCCGATTGAATTTCCTATCCTCCACAACACACAGCGCCCACCCGGAGGTGTGCGCTGTGCCGTCTCCGAAGCGTGCGACTATTTCTCGCGATTGCCGCCACGGCGTTCGAAGGTGCCGCTCACGACGGTGTTGCCGGCCGAGTCACGTACCTCGACTGCCGCGAAGCCAGCGAGGTCGGTGTCCGCGCTGCACCCCTGTCTCCCGCCCGATGACGTCACCGTGAACGAGCAGACGGCCTGGAGCACGCCCGGGCCGCCAGTCGCAAAGAAGGTGTAGGTGTCGGGTGACAGCACGCCCACGACGTTTACGGTAGAGCGCCAGCCTTCAGTTCCGGCAACGTAGTTGATGATTGCCGAGCCGCTGAGGCTGCGGCCGTCCTGCATGCCGCTGAGAGTCCCCTTGTTGTTGGACTCGTGAGCGAAGCGCGCAGTGAGGTCGCCCGCAGGTGCCGTGGTGGATTCGGCGCACGCCGCAGTGCATAGCGCAGCGAGCCCGAGTGTGATGTGTCTTGCTGAGAACATGTAGGGTCTCCTGAGAAAGGCGCAGCCCAGACGCAGATCTTGCGCGTGGAACTGACGCTCGTTCGATTCTTGCTACGCTGGGATTCGGCGACCGGATCTCTCACGTCGCACGCGCGCGCCGCTCCCGATTCAGTCATCTCGATTCGCGCCTCGGTCCGCCGCCGCTCACGCCGCGCGCGGCGAAACTGCTGGTCGTTGCGGGCGGATCCGGTGCGCATCGTACGCTACGTCGTTGCGCCACACCTCATACAGGATGCCGGCCAGACGGCGCGCGAGCGCGACCACCGCAATGCGTTTGCCGCGCCGCTGCGCGATCTGGAGCGTCCACGCGCGCAAGGCGGCCGTCTTGAACCCCGCATCGAATCTCGGCCGCTTCGGCGCGTTCGCCGCGAACCATCCGTTGAGGTACATCCACTGCGTCATGCGCGTGAGCTTCGCGTAGTCGATGCGATCGGGGCGGTCACGTGGCGTGTGGTAGTCGTCGTGCAGGTTCGTGGAATACATCAGCGCCGGAACATTCATCCGCGCATACGGCACGTGGTCGCTCCGGAAGTACCATCCTTCCGGGTGCGACGGCCGGTCCCAGAGCGTCGAGGATGAACCTGCCGGTGAGTGCGTTCGCGCGGAGCGCTATCGCGACGAGGTCCTCCGAATTGCGGTGCGGCGGTTGCGATCCCAGCAGTGTCGCCAAGTCGGGGTGGTTCCGCCCGATCATGTCACCATGCAGCGGAGGGCATTCCGTTCGACAAGACCTCGCCTGCGGACGCGGCGCGCGCAATCGTCGCGGGTATTGAGGCCGGCAGTGAGGAGATCTTGCCCGATGCAATGGGCAGGGGCATGGGTGAGGCTTTCCACGCTCTCGTCTTCCACACAAAGCAGAACGGCGCCGAGACAAAACCCCGGTCGCCGTTCGCGCTAGTCTATCAATGTGACGTGTTGACCCTTTGTGGCTAGGGAGGGAATCGAACCGGTAGTCCCCCCAACAATCCACGGTCGCCAGAAGTGGAAGAATCCCTTTCACTGATTCGAGGAGATTCTCACGAAGACATGAAGGTTTGCCAACAGCCAAGTCTTTGCGGTGCTCACTCGTTGTCCTGCATCACCTAGCATCCGGCTAGGGAGGGAATCGACCCCCCGACACGCGGATTTTCAGTTGTCGACGCTTCGGCAGCTACTCGGGCACAGGATATTCGCCCGATTCCAGCTGCCCGATGAGATCGAGCAGTCCCGCCGCCTCCCACCAGCGGTTGCGCTGCCCACTGGACAGCGGGATAAGGACGCCCGCGGCGACGAGTTGCTCGATCGCCTCATACACCCGACTCTTCGAGCGGCGCGTCGCGGCGGTGGCGACGGGCGCCGAGAGCATGGGGTACGCTGGCAGCAGGTCGATGATCGCCCATGCGGCAGCGTCGGCCCGTGGCGCGTTCGCTTGCACCCGGAGCATCGCACGCCACTGCTCCTGCAATGCACGGACGTCGGCAATGTAGGTGCGGGCGACTCGTGCGGCCCGAAGCGTGGCCATGGCGAAATGTTCGATCCAGACGCTGACACCTTCGTCACCATCGTTGCGGAAGCGCGTGAGTCCTGCGACGTACTTTGCCCGCGCTCCTGCGAATACGACGCTGATGGGTGGTACGAACGCGGGGGCAATGCCGCGCCGCTTGAGCACCACGTGCACGAGCGCCCGACCAGTTCTGCCGTTGCCGTCGTGGAAAGGATGAATGGTCTCGAACTGAGCATGAACAAGCGCGGCCTGTACGAGCGGCGGAAGCATCTCGTCATTGATGGCGTCGCACAGGTCCACCAACAGCGGCACGACGCTGTCAGGGGGAGGCGGTACGAAGTCCGCGCCGCACGGCGTGTAATCGTTGCCACCAATCCAGTTCTGCGAGTCGCGAATCTGCCCGGCGATTCGACGGTGCGTGGTGCGCTCGAGCAGGCGGCGATGGATCGCCAGAATCTCGTGTTCGCCAAAGCGT